>CAMWIL010000062.1 GCA_947174325.1 uncultured Clostridia bacterium | reverse complement strand
TATTGTTTTAGAAAAACGGAAACACCTACTGCGCCTCTTGAGTCGAAAAAGACAAGGGCGCATTTCAATTTACGATAGTAAAATTTTGTAAATTCTACAAAATAAATGTAAACTTTGACTTAAAAAATTATTGACGAGTCTACTGTTAGAGTTTAAAATAAAATTAACCCGAGTAGCGGAGGAGACTTATATGGAAGACATATTGACAATTACAAATTTGAGCAAGAAGTATAAAGGCAACGAAAAATACGCCGTCAAAGACTTATGCTTTGAAGTCAAAGAGGGCGAGTTATTTGCCTTTTTAGGTCCTAACGGAGCAGGTAAAAGTACGACGATAAAGTGTATTACGGGCGCGTTGCCGTTTAGCGACGGAAATATTCGCATATGCGGTTACGATCTGCACGACAATCCCATTTCAGCAAAAAAGAACGTCGGCTACGTTCCTGACAATCACTTCTTATATGACACTATGACCGCAGACGAATATATCAACTTTATGGCGGATATTTACGGCGTAGGGCTAAACGATAGGAAGCAGAGATCGGAGAAGTATCTGGAACTTTTCGATTTGACCGACGTGAAAAATAAACCGGTAGGCGGTTATTCGCACGGTATGAAACAGAAAATTTGTATCATAGGAGCATTGATCCACAATCCAAAACTTTGGATATTGGACGAACCTCTTACGGGTCTTGATCCCAAAAGCGCATACAATCTCAAAGAGATTATGAGAGAACATTGTAAGCAGGGCAACAGCGTTTTGTTTTCTTCCCACATAATCGAGGTCGTTGAAAAACTTTGCGACAGAGTGGCGATCATTGATAAGGGCAAACTTATCGTCAGCGGTTCAATGGATGAGATCAAAGCAAGCAACGTCGACAACTCTTTGGAAGAATTCTTTATGTCCGTAACAGACTCGAGCGTCCAAGGCGGAGAAAAGTTTGACGAGAATTTCAGCAAAGACGAGTTTTCCGAGTGAGGTGAATTATGACGGCTTTTGGCGCATTGACTAAACAAATTATAAAAAACACTCTTATTCCAAACTTTGAAAATGCAAAAGAAAAAAAGAAGTATATCGGAATATTGGTAGCGTTAGGAATCGGTTTCGGTATTCCGTATATTATGATTCTTGTCGGAGCGTACGGAATGTTATCGATTGCGGTAACGGAAGGCTATATGGCGGAAATGCTTTCTTCGGTATTTCTTGCCAGTCAGTTGCTTACGATATTTTTCTCGCTTTTCGTATACATCAATATTATGTATTATAGCAAAGACAATGAGTTTTTGTTCACTTTGCCAATTACGACTGTCGGAATATTCTGGGCAAAAATGATAGCGATCGTGCTGTATGAGTTGATTTTGTCTGCGTTGACTATAATACCTATATCGGTAGTAGTCATCATAGCTATGGCAAATTCGGCAGTCGGCATAAATATAGGGATGATAATTTTGATAATACCCGCTACCGTGCTCTTGCCTTTGATGGCGATACTTGTGATAGCGTTATTTTCTTATCCTATTATGAAGATAATAAATTTCTTCAAGAAAAGACCCATATTGGGCGCGGTTTTCGTTATTATATTAGTTGCGGCTTTTTATATAGCGATTTATTTACCGATAATGCTCAATTCAAACGCTATGCCTTCCACCCCTGATTTAGAAGGCGGAGCGGTCGATATCGAGGGAAATACAGATATTAGCGCTATATACAAAGAAATGCTTCCCTCATTGTCGGTAGTAGGCAAATATTCGTTCCATACCTATTTTCTTGCAAAAGCGATGACGTCTACGTCGGCGCTGTCAGGCTTTGGAAATGCTATGGCGTTTATAGGAATAGTGCTGGGACTTGCGGCAATAGGAAGCTTGCTTGCAGTATGGCAGTATAAAAAGCTCGCTTCAGGGGCTTTGGAAAGCGGCGGAAACGCTAAGACTTCGTCTAAGACAAAGGAAGTTAAGCAACTTGACGTCAAAAAGGCGCTATACAGAAAAGATTTATTTTCCGTGCTTAAAAACAACACCTTGCTCATACAGGCTGGTATGAAGTGTATTCTGCCTCCAATATTGATATTCTTTGTTTGCCAAATGCAAAGCGGCATAGAAGGGATGGGCGCAGTGATCGGCATAAGCGTTGCAGAACTTATAAGCAAATTGATGCTTTCAAGCAATACGGCAAGCGTTCTTGCTTTTTCGCGAGACGGAGAAGGAGTCTTAACGTATAAAACCATGCCTGTCAATGCCAAAGATATAGTTGAGGCGAAGATGAAGACGGGATTGACGTTTGCGATTGTGACAACGGCTTTGAGCGTGATCGCTTTGGCGTTTGTATCCGGAATGAACGTGCTGTTCGTGTTGGGATTTTTAGCGTCCTCGTTACTTTATAGCTATGCAAACAATAGATTTTGCATATATCGCGATCTCAAAAAGCCGAATATACATTGGAAAAATATTCAGGAGATTGTCAAAAATAATTTTTCCTCTGTAATTCCTTTGTTCTTGGCATTTATTCCCGGATTGATCACAATGGCGGCTACTATTACAATTGGAGCGTTATTGCCTGATCTTAATCAATATTTGATGGCGTTGATCTATATTGCCATAACGTTGGCAGTGGGCGGACTGTATTTGCTGATAACTAAAGCTGTCTATAATTACAGCGAAGAAGAATTGTTGCAGAGAATAGAATAAAGTATTAAATAGCGTGAATGGGCGCGACGATCGAGTCGCGTCCCTTTTGCTTGACAAACTTTAATAAATATAAGATAATGACTGTATGAAATATTTAGCAATAGATTTAGGCGACGCGCGCACCGGAATAGCGGTCAGCGAGAGCGGAATAATCGCAACGGGATTGGAAACTTATAAAAGAGCGCAAGAAGATAAAGATTTGCAATATATTGCAGATTTGGTAAAGGCGTATAAAATAGACGTAGTAGTTTTTGGGTTGCCTCTCAATATGGACGGTACGGAAGGCGAGAGAGTGGAAAAGACAAAAGCATTCGCCGATAAGTTGCAACCGCTTATAAACGCAAAAATCGACTATGAAGACGAAAGACTTACGACAGTCGTCGCTGAGGAAATGCTCATAGAGGGCGGGATGCGTCGCGACAAGCGAAAGAAAGTTATCGATAAGATAGCGGCGACTATTATTTTACAGTCTTACCTTGACAGACGTTAAAACAAAGCGGGCTTCGGCTTGCTTTTTTTTGCATTTTGAGTTAAATTTTCGACAAGACTTAAAATCACTTGCAAAAAGATCGTTATTATTATAATATTATTATATAAGAAAATTTTTCGGAGGTAGTTATGTCCGGACACAGCAAATGGGCGAACATCAAAAATAAGAAAGGAAAGAGCGACGCAAAAAGAGCGAGCGTATTCACGAAGATAGGAAGAGAGATTGCAGTTGCGGTAAAGCAAGGCGGACCGGATCCGAATTCAAACGCAAGGCTTCGCGACGTTATCGCAAAGGCAAAGGCAAACAATATGCCCAACGACAACATCGAAAGAGGTATCAAAAAGGCGAGCGGAGAACTCAACGCCGTCAACTATGAAGAAAACATTTATGAAGGCTACGGCGCGGGCGGAGTTGCCGTTATCGTCGAGACTTTGACCGATAACAAAAACCGTACCGCAGGAGATATCCGACACCACTTTGATAAGTGCGGCGGCGCGATGGGCACAAGCGGTTGCGTATCGTATATGTTTGAGACTAAGGGCGTTATCGTAGTTGACGCCGAGGGCGTCGACGAGGACGAACTTATGATGACGGCGCTTGATTGCGGAGCGGAGGATATACTCAATGACGGCGACGTATTTGAAATTTATACCGATCCGACAGCGCTTGGCAGCGTAAGAGAAAATTTGGAAAAGCAGAGTTCTCTCAAAATTTTATCCGCGGACGTAGACAGAATACCAAACAATACGGTCAAGCCCGACGCGGACGCTCAGGCAAAAGTTCTCAAACTTTTAGATATGTTGGAAGATAACGACGACGTTCAGAACGTTTATCACAACGCTGAATTAGACGAGGAAGAGGAAGAATGATAGAAATCGAAAAGATCTGCGCTGACGCTAGGTCGGCTTCGTATAAGTTGGCTTTTTGCAAAAGCGAAGAAAAAAATAAAATATTATCGGCAATAGCCGACGGTATTGAAAACAATAGAGAAAAGATCAAGAAAGCCAACGCTGTCGATATAGTCAACGCTCGCGGAGTTTTGTCCGAGGCTATGATCGATAGGCTTACGCTTACCGACAGCAGGATAGATCTTATGGCGGAAGGAGTAAGACAGGTCGTAGAACTCGACGATCCTGTCGGCAAAGTAGTAAGAGAATGGACTACCGCCAACGGCTTGCATTTCAAAAAAGTAAGAGCGGCATTAGGTGTGATCGGCGTTATATACGAATCCCGTCCTAACGTAACCGTTGACGTCGCCAGCTTATGTATTAAGTCAGGCAACGGCGTTATTCTCAAAGGCGGCAAGGAAGCGATAAATTCCAACAGACAGCTTTTTGAAATAATTCAAGAGGCTATAGAAAAATGCGGTTTTGATAAGAACTTCGTAGGTTTCATTGACGATATCGACAGACAGGCGACTTTCGATATGTTGCAACAGTCAAAGTATATCGACGTCATAATCCCCAGAGGAAGTGACAAACTCAAAAAATTCGTACTTACAAATTCACAGATCCCAGTTATAGCGTCTTCGGGAGGAAACTGTCACGTATACGTAGAAAAGAGCGCTGATTTGCAAATGGCTGAAGAGATAGTTTATAATGCAAAAATGCAGAGGGTATCGGTATGCAACGCGGCTGAACAATTGCTTGTCGACGAGGATATAGCTGAGAAATTTCTGCCTAAGATGCTCAGCAGACTTATGAAAGACGGTTGTAAGATCAACGGTTGCGAAAAAACTTGCGCGATCGTCAACGGAGTAAATAGGGCGACGGAAGAAGACTATAAGACGGAACGCGAAGATTATATTCTTACGGTAAAAGTCGTCAAGGATTATAACGAAGCTATAGATAGGATAAACGAAAACGGAACGAAGCATAGCGAAGCGATAGTGTCCAAAGACGAAAAAGTTATGGAGATATTTACCGGTATGGTTGACGCGGGTTGTGTGTATACCAACGCTTCGACGAGGTTTACCGACGGATTCGAATACGGCTTTGGCGCGGAGATCGGAATATCTACGCAGAAATTGCACGCAAGAGGACCGTTGGGACTTGAACAGCTCACAAGCGAAAAGTATATTGTGAGAGGAAACGGACAGATAAGAAAATGATAATACTCGGAATAGATCCGGGATTGGCTATAGTCGGTTACGGAGTGATAGAAACGCAAAAGGGCGCAAGCAGAGCGATCGACTGCGGAGTTATAAACACTCCCAAAGAAGACAGCGTGCCCGTTAGGCTGTCAAAGATATATGACGGAATGATGTCTTTGATAGATAAATATAAGCCCGATTGCATTGCTATTGAAGAACTTTTTTTCAATACAAACATCACCACCGGCATCAACGTGGCGCAAGCAAGAGGAGTTATTTTGCTTGCGTGCACGCAGAAAAATTTGAAAATGTACGAGTATACGCCTTTGCAGATCAAGCAAGCGTTGACGGGTTACGGCAAGGCGGAGAAGAAACAAATACAGTTTATGGTCACAAGGCTGTTAAATCTAAAAGCTGTCCCTAAGCCTGACGATGCTGCCGATGGATTGGCGGTTGCGCTCACGCATGCTCAAACGGCGCGAATGGGCGGACTTTTCAGCATTAGATAAGTATTTTGTAAAGGAATTTGATATGTATTATTCTATTACAGGTAAAGTCATACATTATGAACAAGGCAAGATTGTCCTTGAAAACAACGGTATTGGTTATGAACTCGGAGTGTCAGCCAATACGCTTTCTGCGTTTGCAAAGCGTGGCGAGACTATTACCGCTTATACTTATCTCAAAGTTTCTGACGATGGAATGAGCCTGTACGGTTTTTATACAAAAGAAGAAAAGGCGATGTTTATCAATTTGATAAGCATCAGCGGCGTAGGACCTAAAATTGCTCTGCAAATCCTATCGGGCATAGATCTTCAACGCTTGGCAATATGTATCGTCAACGGTGACGTAAAGACTTTGGCAAAGGTAAAGGGAATAGGTAAAAAGACTGCCGAGAGAATAATTTTGGAACTTAAAGAGAAGATATCCGATATCGATAGCAGCGACGACGAATCGTTCTTCGGACTTATGGGCGGAGATAGCTCCAAAGACGAAGTAGTCAACGACGCGGTTCTCGCGCTGGTCAGTTTGGGAATATCTAAGACGGAGGCCGTCAAGGCGGTCGCTGTCGCAAGACAGTCTTCCGACAAGTTGGAGACGATTATTATGACTGCATTAAGGAGTTTTGACAGATGATGGAATTTGAAGACGAAGAGCGTTTTATGTCCTCGATGCAGGGCGTCAGCGAGGGAGACAGCGAAAATTCTCTTAGACCTAAAAGTATGTCCGATTACGTGGGACAGGAAAAGATAAAAGAGAATTTGGAAATCTATATCAAAGCTGCCGTTGCAAGAGACGAAGCTTTGGATCACGTGCTTTTGTACGGTCCTCCGGGATTGGGCAAGACAACGCTTGCGCATATAATTGCGGGTGAGATGAATTCGCAGATACGCATTACGTCCGGACCTGCGATAGAAAAAGCTGCGGATTTGGCGGCAATATTGACCAACCTTAACGAAAAAGACGTTTTGTTTATTGACGAGATACACAGGCTTAACCGTAACGTAGAAGAAGTTTTGTATCCGGCAATGGAAGATTACGCGCTTGATTTTATGGTAGGCAAAGGACCGAGCGCTAGAAGCATCAGGCTTGCGTTGCCCAAGTTTACTCTTATCGGCGCGACGACCAAAGCGGGTATGTTGACTTCGCCGTTGAGAGATAGATTTGGAGTGAATTGCCGTCTTGAAATGTATACGCCTGAGGAACTTGCAAGTATCGTTACCCGAAGCGCGGGACTTTTGAACGTTGAGATCACTGAAGACGGAGCTTTTGAGATTGCAAGAAGAAGCCGCGGCACTCCAAGAATTGCCAATCGTATTCTCAAACGCGTGAGAGATTACAGCGAAGTTATGGCGGAGGGCGTAATCGACTCAAAAGTAGCCGATATTGCGCTTGGTAAGATGGAAATAGACAAGTTGGGTTTGGATAGTATCGACAGAAAACTTATCCTTACTATAATTGACAAATTCAACGGCGGTCCTGTCGGACTCGATACTTTGGCGGCGTCGATAGGCGAGGACGCAGGCACTATCGAAGACGTTTACGAGCCGTATCTTATGCAGATTACGTTCGTAGCCCGTACGCCGAGAGGACGTATTTGTTTACCTGACGCTTATAAGCATTTCGGCAGGAAGGCGACGCAACTGGCTTATGAGCAGCTTACTATGCTTGATAATGAGGATAAGTAATGGAAACCAAAGACTTTTATTACGATTTGCCCAAAGAGCTGATAGCGCAGACGCCAATTGAGCCGCGCGACGCTTCCAGACTGTTGATATATCATAAAGATAGCGGAGAGGTTGAGCATAAGCATTTTTACGACGTATGCGAGTATCTGCGCGCAGGCGACGTGTTGGTTATTAACAATACGAAGGTCATACCGGCAAGAATTTTTGCTACCAGACTTCCGAGAACGGAAAAGACGATAGAAAAGAATACTGAGGTCTTACTTCTCAAACGCAAGGAATACGACGTTTGGGAATGTATTACAAAACCTGCAAAAAAACTCAAAATAGGCACTATGCTTGACTTCGGCGCAATGCAAGGCGAAGTCGTAGGATACGGAGAAGAAGGCATTAGATTTATAAGATTTATTTTCGACGGCGTGTTTGAGAATATTCTTGAAGAGATAGGGAATATGCCGCTTCCGCCTTATATTACGCAAAAGTTGGAGGATAAGAGCAGATATCAAACTGTATACAGCAAGGTAGACGGCTCGGCAGCCGCGCCGACCGCGGGACTTCATTTTACTCCTCAGCTTCTCGAAAAGTTGCAAGAAAAAGGAGTTCAGATTGCCAAGGTTTTGCTTCACGTCGGTTTGGGAACGTTTAGACCCGTTAAAGAGACTGATATTCTCAAACATAAAATGCACAGCGAATATTTTGAAGTCGACGAGCAAAATGCGGAAATCATCAATTCTGCGCTTAAAGAGGGAAGACGCGTAATTTGTGTCGGTACTACTTCGGTCAGAGTAGTGGAAAGCGCAGTCGACGAGGACGGTTTGATCAAACCTTGTCACGGAGATACGCAGATCTTTATATATCCGGGATACGAATTTAAAATAGTTAAAGGATTGATCACGAATTTTCATTTGCCCGAATCTACGTTGATAATGCTTGTCAGCGCGTTAATCGGCAGAGAAAATACGTTGAGCGTGTATAAAACGGCGGTGTGGGAAAAGTATAGATTCTTTTCTTTCGGAGACGCGATGTTTATCGTATAAATTTCAACATAATATACACATAATATGTTGACAAATTGCATATAATATGTTAGAATGATATTGTAAAACAGTAAAAGGAGAAACTAAAATGGCTAAAATATCTACTAATATCAGTATTGATGCAGACGTTAAAAAACAAGCGCAGGAATTGTTTGCGGATTTGGGACTTGATTTGTCGACGGCAATAAATATTTATTTAAAAAAAGCTATATTGGAGCAAGGTATCCCGTTTGATGTTACGCGTGAAGTTCCTAATTCCGTAACGGCAAAAGCTATTGCCGATTCTGAAAAAAGAGATGATGTTTACGGACCTTTTGATAGCATTGAAGCTCTTATGGAGTCTTTGAATGCTTAAAATTGAATATCAGGGTCAGTTTAAAAAAGATTTTAAACTTGCAGTAAAAAGAGGTTGTGATATTGCTGAATTGCAAAATGTAATATCGCTTCTTGCAAACGAGCAACCTTTACCTGAAAAGTATCGCGACCACGCTTTGACAAATTCCAGAGAGTATAAAGACGTGCGCGAATGTCATATACAACCCAATTGGTTGCTCATTTATAAAGTATATAAGGATTGCTTGATTTTGAAGTTAATAAGGACGGGATCGCACTCGGATTTATTTTAATCCTGACTCCTGTAACAATGTGGACGCGATGCTCGTCGTCGAAACACGTCGTTGCGCTGCGACAACACTCAGTCATTTACGCCAAGTAAATTACTTCGTGTTTTCCTCGCGCGCCTTGTCTTTCTCGGCTCTAAAACGCGCAATCCTGCTTCCCATATAAATGCGGGCGCAACACTTATTCAGTATATAGAAAATATGGCATTAAAGGTTAAATATGGCAGATAATTTTAAGTATGAAGTAATAAAAGTATGTAAGCAGTCTGGCGCGAGAGTGGGAAGACTGACGACTCCTCACGGCGTTATTGACACACCAGTATTTATGCCTGTCGGAACAAACGCAACCGTTAAGGCGCTTACTCCCAAAGACGTTGAAGATGCGAAGGCAACGATAGTGCTTGCTAATACGTATCATTTATATTTGCGTCCAGGCGCCGATCTTGTAGAAAAAGCGGGCGGTTTGCATAAATTTATGAATTGGGACAAGCCTATATTGACAGACAGCGGAGGTTTTCAAGTATTCTCATTATCAAAAATGAGAAAAATTTCTGCCGACGGCGTGACGTTTTCGTCTTATATAGACGGATCTCGCCACTTTATGGGACCAGAAGAGTCTATAGCAGTTCAAAACAAACTCGGCGCGGACATAATAATGGCTTTTGATGAATGCAGCGACGGTAATACCGATTACAAATATGCAAAAAGCGCAATGCATCGTACTCTTGATTGGTTGGATAGGTCGTTTAAGGCTCATAAAAATCCAAAACAAATGCTTTTCCCAATAATACAAGGAAATATGTACAAAGATTTGAGGATAGAAAGCGCAAAACGCACGATCGAATACGCAAAGTGCGGTTTTTCGATTGGCGGTCTTTCCGTAGGCGAGCCAAAGCCGGTGATGTACGAAATGCTTGATTTATTGCGCGAGTACTATCCCGACGACCAACCGAGATACCTAATGGGAGTAGGATCGCCCGACTGTCTAGTCGAGGGAGTGATGCGCGGCATCGACATGTTCGACTGCGTTTTGCCTACGCGTATGGCGCGTAACGGAACGGCTTTTACAAAATACGGTAACCTTACTATCCGTAACGCTCAATATAAAGAAGATTTTTCTCCAGTTGATGAAGAATGCGATTGCTATTGCTGTCGTAACTTTTCAAGAGGGGGTTGGGGGGGGGTGATGGGTGGGCGGGGCGTGGGGGGGCGGGGGTGCGGGGGTGGGGGGGATTGGT
>CAMWIL010000061.1 GCA_947174325.1 uncultured Clostridia bacterium | reverse complement strand
GTGTTTGCCGTTTATTAATTAAAGAATATTTTTTATTCTGTACGCCAAAAGATTTTTGGAATTCTCCGCCATACTCTTTATTACGTTAGTACGCGTTATTGAATCGTCGTACATTTCGGCATAGAGCGTTCCTTCAAGTTCCCCGATTTCCTTGTAAATATCTTTTACGTCATTGTTGGGACAAGTAAATTCGAGTATATCGCGCTTTTTCGACCACCACTCTTTCATCTGAATAACCGCCTTTCTAGCTTCTGCATAATCCTTTTGAATAAGCAGGTCCTGAATAACAACGCACTTTTCCGCCAAATCGTCAAAGCTGTTTTGCATAAATACCTGCTCTGTTATTCCCAGAGCCAAGATTATCGCGACCAAAACGACGGTCAATATTATCTTTCCCATCAACCTACCTCCTCGCTGATTTTGCCGGTTACGAACTTACCTTGTTTTGGTTGAAGATAAAAATCGTCTCCGCCTGTCACAAGCATTAGCAAAATATCCTCTTGCTTATACTGCAACTTACTCAAAAGCGTTTCGACTTTGCTCTCATCCAAATTGCATTTTTTGATATTCTGCCCCATACGCTTTCCTTCGCATATTACCGAGTATGGCAATTGCGTTTGCTGCGCGTTTATTAGCATATCGGATACCGTCAGAGGTCTATTTGCCACTTTAGGTACGACGGACATATCTCCGTTCGTTTCTATGATCGCCCACTCTATTTCTTCAGGCGAAGTGTAGTCTTTGGCTCTTATCGATTCCATAATATCGTGCACCGTCATATCGAGCTTGTTTATCGCTTCGAAATCAATTCCGTTAGGCGTAATTACTATTACAGGTTTACCGTTGATAAGCTTACGCATTTTCAAAGAATGCTTTACTATCTTTGTAAGACAAAATTCAACTACGAAAAGCGTGAAAATCGGAACTAAACCGTATAGTATAGGCACTTGCGTATCCGACATAGGTATACAGGCAAGTTCTGCGGCGATCAAAGTAATGGCAAACTCAAACGGTTGCAATTCGCCCAATTGTTTTTTGCCCATCAATCGCATTACTATCAACAAAAAAATATAAATTACTATCGCTCTTGTGAATACTATTAACATACTCCCATTATGTGTAAGCAAATGCAAAATATGTAATCAAAACGATTAATTTCTAAAAATGATACGACTATTGCGCAAAGCGAAAATATACTCTTCTAATACGCCAAGCGTAATAACGCAACTCTCGATAATTCTTCCTACAAACTAAACTATTAGTTGAATTTAATAAATACTACGCTATTCACTTGTTTGTAATACTTTTTTATGATACAATGATTTCGTTATATCCATCGGGTATGACGATTTAAGACAAATCACTTTACGAGGTACTATATGAAGAAAAAGTTAGCAATATTTTTCGTAGTAATTTTGTGCGTTTGCGCAATCTTAGTTTTTGCCGCTTGCAACGGCAATAGCGATAATAGCGGCAACTCCGGCTCCAACGGCAACGATAGCGGAATTAGCAATGACAACGGATCAAGCGACAATGACAGCGATAATTCATCCACGCTTCCCACTAGCGCGGAAATAGTTGAAGCGCGCAGCAATTCCGTTTCGCAAAGCATTCAAGCGTACGATTTCAATCTTACTTTTAGCGGCAATTTTAGCGTTTTAGGGATCGGTACTTCGCTAAACGGAATTTACGACGGCGCATATCGCTATGACGGCGAAAGCGATGAAATTACTTTTAAGCGTACGACAAGCGGCGCGCTTTTGGCTGATTCTACGTGTTATATGTTTACGGCAGGCAACAACCAAATTAAAGCGACGATGGACAAAAACGCAGTAAAAAAGATATCGGTAGAACTCCCCGAAGAGCAAGATATCACGATGATAAATTTACCCGTCGTTAAAATAGTAAACTCTGTTGACAAAAATAATATTTCCAATATAAATAAATCGAGTTACAACGATTACGATTATTCTTGCAAACTGTCAGCCGGCAACAGTACCTTAGTTTACTCCGCATTGAGCAAAGTATTTGAAAAACTCGGAACGGGCGTATCTTTCAAAGGAATTACTTTTACCGAAAATACCAGTACTCTTGATTTCAATATTAAAGACGGCAAACTTGACGATTTCCGCCTCGCATTTAAATTGCAAATCAGTGTAAAATTGGCAAAGGTAGTCGTTGACGTTGTCTACTCGCAAAAAGCAAATTCAACTGCGATTTCACTCCCTAATATAAGCGACTTTTTGTATAGAACTGCGGACGTGCAAACTGAAGTAAATACAATTTACAGCGCAATTGAAGATTTAAAAGACGACGCCGTATATTCACTCGATTTGGTTGCTTCCAACGAGCTCGACCCGGGATGGAACAAAACCGCCGTAGTTGATAAATATAATTCAAGAATGTATAAAAATACTATAGATGACGTTGCATGGTTCAACCATTCTTACGTCTACAAAGCGCACAGCGAAACAGCAGGCAAGGAAAGTTACAAATATACTCTGGGCAACGTCAATGGAAGCGATGAACATAATCAAGGAACGTGGTTGATATCAAGAAAGAGTTCAAACACGCAAACGCAAATCCAAGGCGTTACTGCCGATACTCAATTTGACTTCCTCACCGCTATGGTAAAACAGCAAGCAAGCGAAATCGACTGCGTTAAAAAACAAACCGTAGGCGCAACTACGACCTATACCCTATACCTCGGAAAGACGGCTACGCAAAACGTTCAAAAAAAGATTATTGATATGATAAATACCAATGAATACGACGATGTTATAGCGGTTGACAATTACTACAATACGGAAAACGTTATAAAAGACGCAAGTATCCAAATAATTATTACAAATGGAAAAATCTCTTCTATCGTTTGCGATACGGAAATTTGCTATACTCCTACGGGCGGCGAATATACGGAATACAACGTTACGCTCAACAATACTATTGAAATGCAAGTCAACGCAAATTACGATAAAGCGTTAGCATACGAGCCGCCTACTAAAGTAAAAGGAACGTTGGGATGGGGTAAAAACTTGAATGACGCCGAATATTACATACTTTAAGCAATTATTCTGATTATTAAAAAAAGTACGGCAAACACTAAAAGCCAAGGAACGAATTTACGTTTCTTGGCTTTTTTAGTAAAGCAACTGATATACAATTAGAAGTAACGAATTTTATACCAACTTATCTTTCAGGTACTTTCCCGTGTAACTCCTAGGATTTTTCGCTACCTCTTCTGGAGTACCGATAGCAACGATAGTACCGCCGTTCTCTCCGCCTTCCGGTCCTAAATCGATGATATGATCTGCTACTTTAATCACGTCGAGATTATGTTCTATAACGATTATGGTATTGCCCTTAGACACTAATCTCTGCAAGATAGCAACGAGTTTTTTTACGTCGGCGCTGTGCAGTCCAGTCGTAGGCTCGTCCAAAATGTATACAGTCTTTCCCGTTGATCTCTTGGAAAGTTCGGTAGCGAGTTTTACTCTTTGCGCTTCTCCGCCCGAAAGCGTAGTCGCGGCTTGACCGAGCTTGACGTAAGACAGTCCTACGTCGTTTAGCGTGGATATCTTGTTGTATATTTGCGGTATATTAGCGAAAAATTCGCACGCTTCCGCAACGGTCATTTCCAATACTTCATAAATACTCTTTCCCTTGTATTTTACCTGCAACGTTTCTCTATTATAACGCTTTCCGCCGCAGACCTCGCACGGTACGTAAACGTCTGATAAAAAGTGCATTTCTATCTTCTTTATACCGTCGCCCGCGCAATTTTCACATCTACCGCCTGATATATTAAAGGAAAATCTTCCGCTCTTGTATCCTCTTGATTTTGCTTCGGGAGTCTTTGCGTATAACTCTCTTATTGCCGTAAATACGTTGGTATAAGTAGCGGGATTGGAACGCGGCGTTCTTCCTATCGGACTTTGGTCTATCGCTATGACCTTATCAAGCTCTTCAATACCCAATATCTCTTTGCAATTCAATTCCGACGAACGCGCTCCGTTAAGCTTATTTTGAAGCACCGGATAAATTACTTCATTGATAAGACTGCTCTTTCCGCTTCCGCTAACACCGGTAATGACGTTAAACGTGCCGAGAGGAATATCTACGTCTAAATTTTTAAGGTTGTTCTTGACCGCTCCGCGAACTTGCAAGAATTTACCGTTGCCCGCTCTGCGTTCGCTTGGAAGTTCTATCTTTTCTCTACCCGACATATACGCGCCCGTAATAGATTTCTCGCAAGCCATTACTTCCTCAGGCGTACCTGCCACGACGATCTCTCCGCCGTTTATACCCGCGCCCGGTCCTATATCAATAACGTAATCGGCGCGCATCATTGTATCTTCATCGTGTTCCACTACTATCAAAGTATTGCCAAGATCGCGCAATCTCTCCAACGTCATAAGCAACTTGTCGTTGTCGCGCTGATGAAGTCCTATGCTCGGTTCGTCAAGAATGTACAACACTCCGACAAGACCGCTGCCTATTTGCGTCGCAAGTCTTATTCTCTGCGCCTCTCCGCCTGAAAGCGTAGCCGACGAACGGGACAGTTGAAGATAATTCAGACCTACGTTTACCAAAAAGCCCAAGCGAGATTTGATTTCTTTAAGTATTTGATTTGCAATAAGTTCTTGTGTAGGCGTAAGCGATAAATTTTCAAAAAACTCCAACGCCTTATCAATCGAAAGTCCGCATACCTCGTCGATATTTTTGCCTCCGACCGTTACGCCCAAAACCTCCCTTTTCAATCTCTTGCCATGACATAGATCGCAAGGGATTTCTTTCATAAGTTTTGAAAGCTCCTGCTTGACGTATTCGGAATTCGTATCTCTGAATCTACGCATTATATTGTTGGCAACGCCCTCAAAATTCCTGTTAAAAACTCCGCTTCCCATTGACGAGTTGTAACTTATCTGCAACTTCTCGCCATCGCCGTATAGAAGTATGTTCATTATATTTTCGGGAAGTTCCTTTACCGGCGTTCTCAAAGAAAAGTTGTATTTTTTTGCTAACGCTATAAAAGTGGCTGTACTGATGTTGCCTATGTCCATCATCCAACCGCTGACGTCCAACGCGCCTTCGCTTATAGACTTGTCCCACTTGACAAGTTTGTTGATGTCCAAAGCGTTCTTAAATCCCAATCCATAGCAATCGGGACAAGCTCCGAAAGGCGAATTGAAAGAAAACATTCTCGGTTGAAGTTCTTCAATGCTAATATCGCAATCGGGGCAAGAATATTTAGTAGAATAGAGCGTGACAACACCGTTGACTTCTACTTCGACAAGTCCTTCGGCGAGTTTGAGCGCTGTTTCCAAACTGTCTGTCAAACGTCTGTTGACGTCGGCTTTGAGTACTATCCTGTCAACTATTATTTTTATATTGTGCTTGTAATTCTTGTCAAGATTGATTTCCTCGTCAAGAATATTGTATTCGCTTCCATCGACGATCAATCGGCTGTAACCGCTTTTGCGATAACCGTCGATCTGCTTGTTAAACTCGCCTTTTCGTCCTCTGACAACCGGAGCAAGCACACGGATCTTTGCTCCTATTTCGTTGCTTAGTACTCTATCGGCGATTTGATCAACTGACTGTTGAACTATTTCCTTACCGCAATTCGGACAGTGCGGCAGACCTATTCTCGCATACAATAGACGAAGATAGTCGTAAATTTCCGTAACCGTACCGACTGTAGAACGCGGGTTGTGCGAAGTAGTCTTCTGATCGATGGAAATCGCAGGCGAAAGCCCGTCGATATAATCTACGTCAGGCTTGTCCATCTGTCCCAAAAACTGTCTCGCGTAAGATGACAAACTTTCCATATATCTGCGCTGCCCTTCGGCGAATATGGTATCGAAAGCCAACGACGATTTTCCCGAACCGCTCAAACCTGTCAATACCACGAGTTTATCCCTCGGTATCTTGACGTCTATGTTTTTTAGATTGTGTACTCTTGCTCCTTTAATATTGATAAAATCTTGCATACCTTTGCTCCGTTTTTATACTAATTTATCTATTTATCTGCTTTCTTTTATTTGAGATTTAAGTTTTGCGATTTCTTCGCGATACTTTATTGCAAGTTCAAAGTCGAGATTTGCAGAAGCCACTTTCATTGCCGAATTAAGTCTTGACAACTCTCTTTGAATATCTTTATTAGACTTAATCGGCTTATCATCGATCTTCTTGGATATTTCAAGAGAATTGTTGATCTCTTTGACAATAGTCTTTGGCGTTATGCCGTGGACTCTGTTGTACTCGCTCTGAACCTCGCGCCTACGGTTGGTTTCGTCGATAGCGTTTTTCATACTGTCGGTAATTCTATCGGCGTACATCACTACTTTTGCCTCGCTGTTTCTCGCCGCTCTGCCTATGGTCTGAATAAGCGACGTTTCACTACGCAAAAAACCTTCTTTGTCTGCGTCGAGTATCGCAACCAATTGAACTTCGGGTATATCCAAACCTTCCCTTAGCAGGTTGATGCCGACAAGCACGTCAAACTCTCCCTTTCTCAATCCGGAAATTATCTCTATTCTTTCCAATGTGTCAACGTCCGAATGCATATATTTGACCTTGATATGCCGTTCTGTCAAATACGCGGTCAGACTTTCCGCCATCTTCTTTGTAAGCGTAGTAACCAACACTCTAGCTTTCTTCTCGACAACGTCGTTTATCCTAGAAATAAGATCGTCGATCTGTCCGTCTATCGGATGTATCTCCACTTCCGGATCGATCAGTCCAGTAGGACGAATAAGTTGTTCCACTACTTGTCCTGCTTGTTCGAGTTCATATTTCGCAGGCGTTGCGGATACGCAAATCATCTGACCTATACGCTCGTCAAATTCGTCGAATTTAAGCGGTCTGTTGTCATAGGCGGACGGAAGTCTAAAACCGTAATCAACAAGATTCACCTTTCTAGAAAGATCGCCGTTGAACATAGCCCTCACCTGTGGCAAAGTCATATGGCTTTCGTCGACAAAAAGCAAAAAGTCTTTGGGGAAGAAATCAAGAAGCGTATACGGAGGTTGTCCGGGAAGCCTTCCGTCAAAGTATCTCGAATAGTTTTCTATTCCCGAACAATACCCCATTTCTCTTATCATTTCTAAATCATAACTGACTCTTTCTTTAAGTCGTTGAGCTTCAAGCAACTTACCTTGCTGGGTAAAAAGTTCGACCTGCTCAACCATATCGTCGCGTATTTTTTCCAGACACGGCTCCAACCTTTCTCTTTCCACAACGTAATGAGTAGCCGGAAAGATATTGACGTGTTTTAGATCGCAAGTAGCCTTGGAAGTGATAGGATCGAATTGCGATATTCTCTCTATCTCATCTCCCCAAAATTCCACTCTTATTGCGTGGTCGGAACTCTCGACGGGGAAAATCTCTACAATATCTCCTCTGACTCTAAAAGTAGCGCGGACAAATTCTATATCGCTTCTTTTATATTGAATCTCAACAAGTTTATCCAAAAGCGCGTCCCTGTCGATAGTGAGTCCTTCGCGCAATGAGATCGCCATTGAAAAGTATTCCATAGGCGCGCCCAAACCGTATATGCATGATACTGACGAAACGACTATGACGTCTCGACTTTCACATAACGCGCTTGTCGCAGAATTACGCAATCTGTCTATTTCGTCGTTTATCGACAAGTCCTTTTCTATATAAGTATCAGTACGCGGGATATACGCCTCCGGCTGATAATAATCGTAGTAAGAAACAAAATATTCTACTTTATTGTTGGGGAAAAACTCTCTAAACTCATTGCAAAGTTGAGCCGCCAAAGTCTTGTTGTGCGCAATGACCAAAGCAGGACGGTTACATTCTTTTATAACGTTCGCCATAGTAAAAGTTTTGCCGCTTCCTGTCACGCCGAGCAAAACCTGAGTACGCAAACCGTCGTTTACGCCCTCAACCAACTTCTCTATTGCCTGCGGCTGATCTCCGCAAGGTACAAACTTACTTTTGAGCTCAAACATAATTTCAAGAGTATTTTAGCACAAATGTTCGCATTTTGCAACTGTTTGTATAACATTGTCGCAAATTATCGACAGAAAATTACTTCGATTTTGCGTTTTGTAAATATGATTATGTCCAATATGTCAAAACGCTATTCTTTTCTAAAAGCCATATATAGAAATGAGCAAGTATAAAACTTGCTCATTTTGCAATAAACGTTTAAAAGATATATACTCACCTTGACCAATGCAGAGAAGTCTACATACAATTATTATTATTTTTTTATTAGTAAATGGCTTTAAGTGGTTTTGCAATTATTTAAGCCATATTTTTTAGCGATAGCAAGTAAAATTTCGCAAATCAGCTAAACCAAAAACTATGAGCAAATAATTACAAAACTCACTTAGCCGCCTAAAACTCCGTAGTTCTGTCATTCCAAGCGAAGTCAAGAAATCTTTATCCGTACTTTTTAACTTTTCACTCTTAACTCTTCACTATATTAAGACCGCTTCATAGATCTTTGTTCTTTAAGATACTCATTGTATCTTTCGATTTGATCCTCGCGCAAATCTACCATCTCTTTTGCCGTAGCCAACGCTTGCATATCAGCAACGATAAGTTCCGTCTCTTTGACTTTCACTTTCGTTCCGTCATTCGTTGCGTTGCGACGGATATCTTTCATAAACTCGTCTTCCATCTTGAAGAGCGCTACCGTTGTGTCTTTCTTTATCGTAAGCTTCACAAGCGGATTGACTGATGACTGTCCAAGCAAGATAGAATACGTAGATTTCTTCTCTTTGCACTTGTCTTTGCTCAACGCGTAGGCTTTGAGAGTATCAAATATCTTCTTTTGCGTTGCAGAGAGTTTCGCGTAAGCCTCGTCAAGCGTAAGTCTAGGAGTTACTACCTTTGCCTTAGGCGCAGGTTTCGCAGCAGGGATCTCAACTATTTTCTCTACTACTTTCTCCACCTCGACAGGCACTTCGACGATCTTTTCCACTTCAACGGGTACTTCGACTATTTTCTCTACAGGTACTTCTTTTTCGACTATCTTCTCAACTTCGACTGGGACTTCCTTTTCCACTATCTTTTCGACGGGAACTTCCACTATCTTTTCGACAACTTGCGGTTCGTTAGGTTGCTGATTTGCAGATAGTTCCAATATCTTTTCCATCAATTTTTCTTGATTATGCATCAAATCTTCCTGCGTCTTCAACATCTGTTTTATCGCTTCGTCGCTCACAACAGGTTGGAGTTTGTTTGCAAGTTTTTCAAGTGTTTCGTCGCTTATATTAGAAGAAGGCGGTTGCAATCTGCTTGCCAATCGATCCAATACTTCATCGCTTACAGTAGTAGCCGCTACTTCTCTTTCTACGATTTTCTCGACAGGTTGTTCTGCGATCTTCTTCATCAATTTTTGTATCGTCTCTTCATTCTTCTCTGTCTTTGCGAGTAGCTTCTCAACAAGTTCGTCATTGTTAGACGCTTGTTGAGGTAGATATTGTTGGAAGTTAGGCAACATCGCCGTCATAGTCTCAGATACTATTCCTCTTATCTCGTCTGCGCCTAAGCCTTGCCCCGCGTATGCATATCCGCCTTGCTGTCCGCCGTTTGCGTTCCCGCCCATCATATGCATAAACATCATCTGCATTTCTTCATTTTGACGTTTTGCTTCTTCTCTTTCTTCAGTTCTCTTTCTTTCGGCTAGTTCTTCCTTATTGCGTATAAATTCGTCCTTTGCGTCTTCAAGATCTCTTTGAGATTTCTTATATCCTCTCTTCTCTATAAGCATAAAGATAAAACTCAACACTGCCATGCCCATCAACACGCACGCTATTATAGTCCAATTCGTCATACTTAATCCGAATAGTCCCGTTCCGCTTACCGCATAGAACGTGTTGTATTTACTCTCTATTGCTCGCTTATTCTCTTTCCTCTTATTCTCATACCCTATGCCTTTGCTTGTAAATATTATTATCAATATTATACTTATTACACTTGCGATTACTTGCCACCATTCTTTCAAGACTTGTCCTATCTTATCAAAGTCTACTATCCCGTTTTTGTCATCAGGATCAGTGCTAGGATCTCCAGATGAATTAGAATCGTCAGGATCTGTCTGCGGATAGTTTGGATTTGTAGAATCGTTTGGATCGTATACCGTATCTCCCTCTCTTATCGTGAAGCTTACGTATTCCGTCACCAACGTTTCGTCATCAAAGATATAATTCACCGCGTCCTTTATCTTCGCTCTTATCTGGTACTCTCCTGGTACTATCTGGCTTATATCCGTTATGATATTTCCGTTGCTATCTACTATTTCGTACTCTACGCCGTTTATCTGTCTGTACTTCAAATCTAACACAGGCGGTTTCGCTCCCGTCTTCCACTGCGTAGATACTATGCTCTTCGTTATCTCAAACTCGTATT
>CAMWIL010000060.1 GCA_947174325.1 uncultured Clostridia bacterium | reverse complement strand
TTGCAAGTATGGTGACTATATATATCCAACGTCTTTGTTTGAAATTATAGAATTTTCTCATACTTAATATTATACACATATCGGTCGATATACACAACTAAAATAAGGAATTTATGCAATTCAGAAAAATTACCGACGAAGATTATACGCGCATCGCTTTTATTCAATCAAATACCGATTACGACGGAAGCGAGTATTCCATGCTTTATCTCAAAGGATGGGATTTTTTCAATTACAAGAGCATGGAGATATGCGATTTGGGCGACAGAATATTCTTGCGTTTCGTTCCTCACGATAAATTCGACGAGGATATTCACAAAGGCAAGTATATATATCTTCCGCCTTTGACTTCTTTGGATAACGTCGAAGAAGCGTATATGCAGATAGAAGATCAGTGCAGATCGGACTGCGAGGATATGTACGTTATGTCGACGCCCGAAAACTACGTGGAAATTTTAAAAGATAAATACAGGTATATCCACAATGAAGACTACGACGAATATCTTTATCTTCCAAGCGATTTGATATTGCTCGCAGGGAAGAAATATCATTCTAAGCGCAATCATATCAAAAATTTTGTCAAGCAGTATTTGCCGGACGTCGAAGGCGGTTGTAAGTTCAGAAGTTATCAGCCCAGCGACAGAAATAAAGTGTTTGCTCTTATAAACGGTTGGGAAGAGCATAAGGAATTCAACGACGAGTCATACGACGATATGGCAAGCGATGAAATCAACGTAATAAAGCTTGCGCTTAAATTGGTAGAACAAAAAGAGAATTATTTTGCCGACGTCGTGGAATACGAAAATAAAATAATCGGCTTTTCCTTGGGCGAGATCACGCCGTCCAACGTGGGAATCACTCATATAGAAAAAGGCGACGTCAATTACGACGGCATTTATCCTTATATTTGCAATACTTTTGCAAAAAAACACTTTGAGAACGTAAGATTTATCAACCGACAGGAAGATATGGGATTGGAAGGTTTGAGAAAGTCCAAACGCTCGTTCCACCCTATAGGTTTTTGTAAAAAGTACGCGGTAAAATCCCGCGAGTGAAATCAATCTTGATCGTATCACTTGCAATATGGACAAGGGTATTATATAATAATCAGTAGGATAATATTGAGAAAGAATATATAAAAAATAATTATTTACGCATACGGAGGAATATATGATCGAATTAAGACAGGGAAAGTATTTGCTGGGCGGGAAGTTTCTATCGCTTGACGAATTGAAAGCAAAGGGAATTGACGCAAAGGCTATCGACAACGCGTATAAGGGTACTATGGCGTATTCGATTTTGAGCGCGCACAATACTTTACCGGTTACTGAAAAAGGACGACCTCTTCAAATCAAATTCGACGCAATGGCGTCGCACGATATTACGTACGTTGGAATTATCCAGACGGCAAAGGCGAGCGGGCTTGAAAAATTTCCTATACCGTACGTTCTCACCAACTGCCACAATTCGCTTTGCGCGGTAGGCGGTACGATAAACGAAGACGACCACGTTTTCGGGTATTCGGCGGCTAAGAAATACGGCGGTATTTTCGTGCCCCCGCATCAAGCGGTAATACATACTTATATGCGCGAATGTATGTCGGGCTGCGGAAAAATGATTCTCGGATCGGATTCCCATACGAGATACGGCGCTTTGGGCACGATGGCTGTCGGAGAAGGCGGACCTGAACTTGTAAAACAACTTCTCAACCGTACTTACGATATTAAATATCCTGAAGTCATCGCGATCAATCTTACGGGAAAACCGCAAAAGGGCGTAGGACCGCAAGACGTCGCGCTTGCAATAATCGGCGCGGTTTTCAAAGGCGGATTTGTTAAGAATAAAGTTATGGAATTCGTCGGAGAAGGCGTGAAAGATCTTCCTATCGAATACAGAATAGGTATCGACGTAATGACGACCGAAACGACCTGTCTTTCCTCTATCTGGACGACGGACGACGAGGAAGTCAAGACATATTACGCTATTAGAGGAAGGATGGACGATTACAAGGCTTTGACGCCCGATAAACTTGCGTATTACGACGGCGTAGTAGACGTAAATCTCAGCGAAATAACGCCAAAGATCGCGTTGCCTTTCCACCCGTCAAACGTATACGATCTGCAAGACGTGATCGACAATCCGCAAGATATTTTGTCTGCTGTCGAAAAGGAATGCAACAGACTTCTCAACAATAGCAAGATAGATTTCAAGTTGACGGATAAGATCGTTGACGGCAAAGTGAGAGTAGAGCAAGGTATCATCGCAGGTTGCGCAGGAGGAACTTACGATAATATCTACGAAGCTAGCAAAATATTGGAAGACAAGGCTGTCGGCGACGGTAAGTTTACGCTCAGCGTTTATCCTTCGTCTACGCCCGTTTATTACGACCTTTTGAAGAAAGGCGCGATCGCTAATCTCGTCAGAAGCGGAGCAAACGTAAAGAGCGCGTTCTGCGGACCGTGTTTCGGCGCGGGCGACGTACCTGCCAATAACGCTTTGTCGATCAGACATACGACGCGTAACTTTGAATCGAGAGAGGGAAGCAAGCCGGCAAACAACCAGATCGCATCCGTTGCGCTTATGGACGCTCGTTCTATTGCGGCAACGGCGGCAAACGGCGGTATACTTACAAGCGCGTTGGGTATGGATTATGACAACGCTATACCTCAGTTTGCTTACGATAAATCCATATATGAAAAGAGAGTTTACAACGGAGCCGGCAAACCTGATCCGAATGCGGAACTTGAATACGGACCGAATATCTGCGATTGGCCAGAAGTTATTCCTCTTACTGACAACGTGATAGTCAAGTTGGCGGCGGTGATCAACGATCCCGTTACCACTACCGACGAACTTATCCCTTCAGGCGAAACTTCGAGCTATCGTTCCAATCCGCTTAAACTTGCGGAATTCGCTCTTTCCAGAAAAGCGCCGGAATACGTCGGAAGAGCTAAAAAGATTTATTCGCAGGAACTCGACAGAAGATCGAAAGATTTGTGTAAAGAATACGCTGACGCGGTAAAGAAAGCGGGCGTAGAATTGAAAGGAAGCGTGTCGATAGGAAGCGGCGTATATGCTGTAAAGCCCGGCGACGGCAGCGCAAGAGAGCAGGCTGCAAGTTGTCAAAGAGTGTTGGGCGGAGTGTGCAATATAGCTAAAGAGTACGCTACAAAGAGATACCGTTCCAATCTCATCAACTGGGGAATGCTGCCGTTTTTGTCAGACGAAAAATATGAGATCGACGATATTATTATCGTATACGACGTGAAGAGCGTTATTGACAACGGCGGTTGCGAGTTTAAGGCAAAGATCGTAAGAGGCGATAAGGTCATTGATACGACTTTGAGAATCGACGCTTTGACCGACGATGAGAGAGAAATCATCTCCAAGGGCTGTCTTATCAACTACTATAAGGCACAATAGGCAAAAGATGAGCGCAAGTCAAAATAAAGCGGAGTTGAGAAAATATATAAGACCGAAGCTCTCTTCAATGAGCGCAGACGAGATGTTGATCCAAAGCGCTAAGATCGCCGATAGGATAAAACGTCTTGACTTGCCGACGGGCAGTATCTGTATATACAATTCATTGGACAGCGAAGTTGATACTCGGGAAATCATAGATTATTTTTTGGGGAAAAGAGAGGTCTATTTGCCCGTTGTCGAAGGCGACGATATTTTGCTTGTGAAGGCGGATAAAAATTCCGAATACCGCGCTGCTAAATGGGGAATACTCGAACCGATAGGGGAAAGGCTGTCGCCAAACGACGTTGATCCTAAAATCACGTTTACGCCGCTTTTGGGCGCAGACAGAAAGCTTAATCGCTTAGGTAAAGGCAAGGGTTTTTACGATAGGTATTTTGCGAAAATCGAGACTTTGAAAATAGGACTTGCGTTTGATGAGCAAATCGTAGATGAAATACCTTGCGAAGATACCGATATTCCGCTTGATATTCTGGTAAGCGCAAGCGAAGTATTGATAAGATAAGCAATAATAGGAAAAATAAAAAACCGAATGAGAGTAATTAGCGGAAAATACAAAGGAAAACGGCTCAACTCGCCGTTGGGAAACGACGTTAGACCGACAGGCGACAAGGTCAAAGAAAGTATCTTCAACGTGATACAGTTTGACGTTGCAGGCAGTAGGTTTTTGGATTTGTTTGCAGGTAGCGGAGCGATAGGAATCGAGGCTTTGAGCCGCGGAGCAAAACATATTCTTTTTTCCGATAATTCCAAATCGTCGATAGATCTTTTGAGATCCAACCTCAAAGGCGTCGATGACAGTTACAAAATAGTAAACCGAGATTACAGAGACGTCTTGTACTCGGCGGACGGCAAATGGGATTTCATATTCGTCGATCCTCCTTATAAGAGCGATTATATTCGCGAGATTTGCGAGATCGTAAAAGACCGCGAAATGTTGACTGACGGCGGATATATAATATACGAGCACAGCCAAAAAGATTACGAATTGCCTGACGGTATGTGCATTTGCAAGCGCAAGCAGTTCGGTACCGTGACGGTAGATTATATCGGGAAATCGAGAGGGAAGACGGCTATTGCAGGTAGCTACGATCCTATCACAAAAGGTCATTTGGATATTCTCGACAAAGCGCTCGAAGAGTATGACGAAGCTGTGATATTGTTGGCGAAAAATCCCGACAAAGAGTACTTGTTTACTCTTGAAGAGAGAATTGAATTTGCCGCTTTGGCGGTAGAGGAATATCTCAACGTCAAAGTAGACGTTTGCGAGGGATACGTATACGAATATTGCAAGGACAATGCGATAGATACGGTGTACAGAGGATATCGCGATGAAAAAGACTTAGCGTATGAAAATGATATGGCTGAGTTTAATGAAAAACACGGTATAAAGACCGTGCTGGTAGAGGGAGTAAGACCTGTCTCGTCAACGCTTATAAGAGAGGGTTTGAGAGAAGGCAACGAAATAAAGAAATATTTGCCGAATAGGTGCGTAAGGGCGGTTGTAAAAGCCTTTAAGGAGAAATTATGAATTTTATGACGACGGAAAGACTTCTTGATAAACTTGAAGAATTATTAAACAGCGGAAAAAAACAGATGTTTTCCAATATGCGTCTTGTGGACGCGAACAGTTGTCTGGCTATCATACAGCAGATAAGGAGCCAGCTGCCGACGGAGCTTTCCGAGGCAATAGTCATTTTACGCGACTGCGACAAGTTGAAAGAAAATGCCGAGCACGAAGCGAGCGAAATAATCAACGCGGCGCAGGCGAAAGCGCAAGAGCTTGTTTCGGAAAACGAAATTACCAAAGAGGGCGAAAGAAAGGCGGCGGAGTACGTCAACAACGCTGGACAGTTTGCGGACAATCTCGTTGAGCAGAGTTATATTCAAGTCAACAATATGTATATCGAAGTTGAAAACGTAATGAGACAAATGCTTGATACGGTGATTGCAAGCAGAGAGAGTTTGTTTGTGCCCGAGGATGGCGATCCCAACGCGCCGAACGCTCAAGCCGATCCGCAGAATTTTAATAGAACAAACGAACCAAGACGAGGCTGATCAAGAAAGTTATTATCGCTTGAGTCAGTTTCGTAAGGAAATAGTACGGAGTTTTGATTTTGCAGTTTTTCAAAAAGGTCAGCGATTGAAAAGTGATCGACAGACCGCCGAAAGATAGTAATCCTGCCACGAAAGGTAGGATTATTTTTATGTCTATTCCGCTTTGCGCAAACGCTTGACAGCCTCTTGTGATCTCGATCATAGATATGACGGTCGCGGATGCGACTTCCGATGGGATAGAGAACCAAGAGAGCGGTTTTTCAAGCAGAAAAGCAATAGCGTCCACAAGTTTTATATCTATGGCTATGTCTATGATCATACTGAAAATAGCGATATAGCCGCCTACGATAAGTACGGATAGAATAGAAGATGTGATCGAATTGTTGAGCAGTTTATCGTCTTTTGCGGAAGCGGGCATAGCGGAAATTTCGCTTACGCTCTTGCGACCCCTGTACAAAAGACCGTTGATAAGCGCGCCGAGAGCGTGGCACAAAAATAGCACGTACCCCGCTTTTGGAGAGGAGAACATAAGTGTGCCGACGGTGCCGACGACAAAAAGAGGTCCGGACGTGGAAGTGAACGACGATACTTTTTTGCAGTTTTTGACGGAGAATATCCCGTTTTCGTAAAAATCGCTTATAAGTTTTGCTCCGATAGGGTATCCGGAAATGAGACTCATTACAAGTATGTATCCGCTCTCGCCGGGAGCGTTGTATAGTCTTGATATTGGGCGTTTGAGAGCTCGCCCCAAAGAGTTTGCCATACCGAGTCCCGTGAGAAGTTTTGTAAAGAAAAAGAAGGGGAATAGAGCCGGCGCAACGTTTTTGGCAAAGAGCAACATTCCGCTGAATATACTTTCTATATATCTCTGCGGATTTATTACGAGACAGAGTATGAAAAAGCAAAGTATTAGAGATAGAGGCAACGCCTTGCGCGCGCTTTTCGTCAATGTCGGCATATCAAAATATATGTCGCATCCGGTAATTTTATGATTGACTTATAGCCTCTTGACGATTGACATCGAAGATGGAAAATTGTGATCAATACTAGAGTATAGTCTGTCGGCGGAAAGTATCAAAGAGTCGGGCGGCAGAGTAGAATTTTTGGTATTGACGGAGCATTTAAACTTTGAGAGCAAGTCCTTTGAATTTTCTTCGACGGCAAGAACGTTTACGTATTCAACGTCGCTTTTGCAAAGCTCGTCGGCGGTAAAAGTATTGCCGATAAGCATATTCATTACCGTGCGCGCAAGATAAGAATTTGTATATCGTTTGGTGGCGACGTTATCAAAAAAATCGTTTAGACTCGCCGAAGTTTTGGCAGCTTTTAATATCCTGTTTTCAACGCCTTCTTTTACGCCGTGTATTTGAGAAGGGTCGTAGTTTTGAACTGCGTATTTGATAATAGAAAACAGTTTGCCGTCTTTTAAGGCTTTTTCATTTTTATTAAAGTTTTTGAGATATTCGAAAACGCGCGGCGGAACGCTTTTTTTCAAACTCTCCGTATCGCCGTCGTCCGCCATTTTTCTTACCGCGCTTGCAGACGAAAATATCTCGCAGTATTTATCGTCGTGATAATCTCCGCCTTTTCTTGCAACGTTTATCGGAGTGACGTCTTTTGCGATTTGACGTATCGCGCGCAAATATTCTATTGCCAAAGTGTTGTTGGGGCGGGATATTATCTCGGCAAATTTCGGAGAAAAATTCTCAAGCGCGAGCGAAAAGCTTTTTGCGTATCCCATACCTTGTTTTAGATTACCGTCAAGTAGAGCCTTGAAATCTGCGTTTTCTTCAAAGAGCGAGATTTTATTGATAAGATCAAAGTCCTCGCACTCGCTTCCGAAAGAGAGGTATTTTTCTCCGTCGATCGCGTTTGCGATCTTTACTCCTCCAAGCGCAAAGTATTTTGCGGTAGTGAGGACGTATTGCGGCGGGAGTTCGACGACCATATCCGCTCCGGATAGAATTGCCCATGCGGCTCTGGTATATTTATCAGCAATGGTAAGCTCTCCGCGCTGCGTAACGTTACCGCTCATAATACAAACGATCTTATCGCACTTAGCGCGCGATCGCGTTTGCGCAAGGTGGTAAGCATGCCCGTTTTGGAAGGGATTATATTCGCATATCACAAGAGCGATTTTCATTATTTTGACCTCAAAAACTCTTTACAATTATTATTGATAAGAGTATACTTTAACTATAATTATTATATAAGATACACGACAAAAAATAAAGTGTTTTGGAGGAAGTGAAATGAGCAAAATCATTGACAGTATCATAGAAAAAGCAAAGAGTTTGAAAAAGACAATAGTTTTGGCTGAGGGCGAAGAACCCCGCACGGTCGAAGCGGCTCAAACTATCGTAAGGAATAATATCGCAAAAGTTATACTTCTCGGCGACGAGGAAAAGTTGAAGACTATGTATCCGTATGCGAATTTCGACGGTATTAAGATCGTCAATCCTTTGACTGTGGACGTAGAAGATTATGCAAATACTCTTTATGAATTGAGAAAAGCAAAAGGTATGAGTGAAGATGACGCGCGTAAAGAGATAAGAAAGTATCTCAATTACGGCGCGATGATGATAAAGAAAGGCGACGCAGACGGTATGGTAGCAGGCGCGATCAATTCTACCGGCAACGTGCTTAGATCGGGACTTACTATCGTAAAGACAAAACCCGGCATTAAGACCGTTTCGAGTTGTTTCCTTATGGCGTGCGACAACACCGCTTACGACGCGCAAGATATAATGGTATTCGGCGATTGCGCCGTAAATATCAATCCTACGGCGGAGCAACTTGCCGATATAGCAATTTCTTCGACCGCTACCGCTAAGGACTTGGCGGGTATCGAAGAACCAAAAGTCGCAATGCTTTCATTCTCTACGAAGGGTAGCGCAAAGCACGAATTCGTGGACAAAGTTGTTGAGGCGACGAAACTCGTGAGAGAAAAAGCTCCTGAGATCGACGTCGACGGCGAATTGCAGGTTGACGCCGCTATAATACCTTCCGTCGGCAGATTGAAAGCTCCGGGCAGCGAAGTGGCGGGTAAAGCAAACGTGCTTATCTTCCCGGATTTGCAATCGGGTAATATCGGTTACAAACTTACGCAGAGATTCAGCGGAGCGATCGCTATAGGACCTATCTGTCAAGGTTTTGCAAAGCCTATCAACGACTTGTCCAGAGGTTGCACGAGCGACGATATCGTAGCGGTAGTTGCGATCACCGCAGTTCAGGCTAGTCAAAACTAACTTTACGCAAAGAGAATAAAATAGCGAGAAAGAAGGAGTTAATTATGAAAATATTGGTTGTCAACGCAGGAAGTTCATCGCTCAAATATCAACTTATCGAGATGGACAACGAAGAAGTAATATGCAAAGGCACTGTCGAGTGTATCGGTATAGATGGCTCGAAGATCACGCACAAGGTGAACGGAAAAGAGTATGAAATAGAAAAACCTCTTGCAAATCACACCGACGCGTTCAATTTGGTAATGGAGTGTCTTACAAACTCAAAATACGGAAGTATTTCGTCGCCTAAGGAGATCAGCGCGATAGGTCACAGAGTAGTTCATTCGGGCGAGGAGTTCGACCGCTCGACGTATATAGATGAAAAGGCTATGAAGAAGTTGGAGAGCGTAGCGCATCTTGCGCCTTTGCACAATCCTCCGAGCTTGGCGTGTCTTAAATCGTGTATGTCGCTCGTCGATTGTCCTAACGTAGCGGTTTTCGATACCGGTTTCCACAGCACTATGCCGGATATGGCAAAGCTTTACGGTATTCCTTACGAAGACTATCAAGCGTCCAAAATAAGAAAATACGGTTTCCACGGCACGTCGCATAAATTCGTGTCTCAAGAAGCTATCAAATATCTTTCGGCAAACGGCTATGCAAGCGATAAGATAGTTACTTGCCACCTCGGCAACGGTTCTTCAATATCGGCGGTAAAGGGCGGTAAGTGCGTAGATACGTCTATGGGTATGACTCCTCTCGAAGGTCTTATCATGGGTACGAGAAGCGGTAATATCGATCCTGCCGCAGTCGAAATGCTTGCTAAATTCAAGAAAATGACTATGGAAGAGATCACTATTTATCTCAACAAAAAGAGCGGATTTTTGGGCGTTAGCGGAGTAAGTTCCGATTTCAGAAAGCTTTGCGAGGCTATCGACGCGGGCAACGAAAGGGCAAAACTTGCTTACGATATGTTCAACTATCAGATCCGTAAGTTTATCGGAAGCTATACCGTAGCGATGGGAGGCTTGGACAGTATCGTATTCACGGGCGGTATAGGAGAGAACGGTTCGCTTATCAGAAGTACGGTAACGAAAGACCTTGAATTCTTGGGCGTAAAGGTTGATAAAGAACTCAACGTAAATGCGCCGAGAGGAACGATGGTCGATATAAGCGCAAAAGATTCAAAAGTAAGAGTTCTTGTCATACCTACGAATGAGGAACTTGTTATCGCAAGAGACACCAAAGAAGTGGTAAGCGCGCTTTAATTTGTCAATATGACATAAAAATGCAAAACCTTTTGAATTTTATTTGACAAAGGTAAAAAAATCATCTATAATGCAATAGCAACTAAAATTATCAGTATAAATCGGAGGTGTTAGGCAATGGCAGTACCAAAAGCGAAAACATCAAAACAAAGAAAACATACCCGTTCGGCAAATTGGAAGTTGACAGCTCCAAATCTTTCCGAGTGTCCGCAATGCCATGAGTTGAAGATGAACCACAAGGCTTGCCCGAACTGTGGATATTATGACGGAAAACTCGTTGTAGAAAAGAAGTAATTTTTCACAATGACGAAAAAGGAAAACGATCGTTTTTCTTAATTAAACTCAAAGAAAATTCCTCGTGCGTTAAGTACGGGGAAGATTTTTTTACTTTTGATTTTATCAAATCTCACGATTTATTTTTTTATTATCCGCATTTTTGAATTATGAAATATATGACTTATTCTGTTG
>CAMWIL010000059.1 GCA_947174325.1 uncultured Clostridia bacterium | reverse complement strand
ACGGAAATTCAGGTTTAGACAAGTTCGAAGAATTCTTGCAGAAGTATTGGCAACCGATAGTGACGTTGATATGTATAATATTGATATTAATATTTACAGGCAAAGGTATAGGCTATGCGAATAAGCGCAAGAGGATAAAGAAGAACATAGAGAGAAAATACAGTACGTATTATGCGGCAGCGGGAACAGGCTTGTTTGGCTTGACGTACACGAATTGGACTATAGTGGCGTGCATAATGATGGGCGTGACCGTACTTTCGTTTATCTTTATGATATTGGAAAAGATAATGCTGAATAGAGCGGAAGAAGAATTTGAAGACGCTAAGGAAGAGTATGAGCGTAATAGAGAAGAATTAGCCGAGAGGAAGAAATCCGAAGAAAGAGAAGATGCAAAACGTCAAAATGAAGAAATGAAAATGATGTTTATGCATATGATGGGCGGAAACGCAAACGGCGGACAGCAAGGCGGATTTGTATACGCAGGGCAAGGCTTAGGCGCAGACGAGATAAGAGGAATAGTATCTGAGACGATGACGGCAATGTTGCCTAACTTCCAACAGTATCTGCCTCAACAAGCATCTACTAATGACGAGACGGTACAGAAACTTATTGAGCAAAATGAAAAGTTGATGAAACAACTTGCAAAACAACAACCTGTTGAGAAAATTATAGAAAGGGAAGTTGCTACTACAAGTATAGGAGACGAAACAATACTCAAAGTGGTAAATCATTCTGAGCAAAACGACGAAACGATAAAGCAGATGTTGAAGACTCAAGAAGATTTGATGCATAATCAAGAGAAGTTGATGGAGAAGATACTCGAATTATCCGCTAATCAACAATCTAGCGAGCCGCAAGTAGTCGAAAAGATAGTGGAAAAAGAAGTGCCTGTCGAAGTAGAAAAGGTGGTCGAGAAAGTCGTCGAAGTTCCCGTAGAGGTTGAGAAGATCGTCGAAAAAGAAGTAGTCAAGGAAGTGCCGGTAGAGAAAATAGTCGAAGTACCCGTTGAAGTGGAAAAGATAGTTGAAGTGCCGGTAGAGGTAGAGAAAGTAGTAGAGAAAATAGTAGAGATACCTGCCGCGAAACCTACTACCAAGGCAAAGGCAGTCGCACCAAGACTTACGCTAGACGAGGCTTACGCGAAGCTTTCTGCAAAGCAAAAGAAGATATTCGATACTCTCAAAGCTTACGCATTGAGCAAAGACAAGTGCAAAGAGAAGAAATCGACTTACTATATCGTATTAGGTCAGTCTTCAGTCAATCCGCTTGTGAAGCTTACGATAAAGAAAGACACAACGGTAGCATTGTTCAAGATGGAAGACGAATACTTCAAAGACATCCGTCGCAACGCTACGAATGACGGAACGAAAGTAAAAGTCAAAGAAAGCGAGTTGATAGTAGCGGATATGCAAGCGTTGGCTACGGCTAAGGAAATGGTGGATTTGCGCGAGGATCAAATCGAAAGATACACAGAATATTTAAAAGAGCAAAGATCTATGAAGCGGTCTTAATATAGTGAAGAGCTAATAGTGAATAGTGAAGAAGTGAGGATAAACACCACTTTTGTCGCTATGTGACACCTTCCTTTCAAGGGAACGACAAGTTAAATAGAAGTTTAAATGAAAGTAGCAAGCGTTTGGCTTGCTACTTTCATCTCTTTACAAATACTCGACGTCGTGTTATAATCAAAATAAAGGCAATAATACGGTAGAGGTATTTATGATAAATATTCTTGTAGTTGAAGACGATATCAAACTCAACAAGGTAGTAAGAACGGTTTTGACTCAAAACGGTTATGACGCCGATATGGCGCTCAACGGTCGAAGCGCATTGGAAATGTTTAAAGAAAAGCACTACGACATAATTATTTCGGACATAATGATGCCTGAAATGGACGGCTATGGTTTGGCGGAAAATATCAGAAAAATCAACGCCAATATACCTATAATGTTTATGACAGCCGTAGATGATTTCGACGCCAAGAAAAAGGGCTTTTTATTGGGTATTGACGATTATATGGTCAAACCTATTGATACAAACGAATTAGCGCTACGGATAGGCGCTTTGCTAAGAAGATCGCAGATAGTAAGCGAAAGAAAGATAGTTGTTGGCAATACGACGTTGACGTACGATTCCCTTACGGCGACTACGCCTGAGGGAGAGATAGAATTGCCGCAAAAAGAATTTTATATACTCTATAAATTGTTATCGTATCCGGGAACGATTTTTACGAGAAGTCAGTTGATGGAAGAGTTTTGGGGCGCGGATAGCGACAGCGTGGAAAGAACGGTCGACGTGCATATCACGCGTATAAGAGAGAAGTTTAAAAGCAACGACGACTTTGAGATCGTTACCATAAGAGGACTTGGCTACAAGGCGGTCAAAAAGCGCAAATAAGGAGAATTTATGCAGAAAAAGACTAAGAACGATTTGTTCCTTAAATTGAGCGTGGCAAGTTTCGTTTCGATACTCGCCGCGTCGGGAATATTTTCGGGAGCGTATTATATACTCGAATACTTCAACGTTAAGATAGACGACGTATGGTGGACTATCATTATTGCGATTATCGCCGCGATCGTGATTGGTATAGTTTTGTCTATGATAGTAAACGTTGCGTTTTTTACGCCTCTTCGTGATCTGTGCGACGTCACTAAAAGAGTTGCGCACGGTGATTTCTCCGTTCAGTTGAAAGAGAAGCCGAAGAAGAACGGCGAGTTGAAGACTGACGAACTTTCTATGTTGATACACAATTTCAACATAATGGTCAACGAACTTGATAAAAATAAAATGCTAGGAAGCGATTTCGTGACCAACATATCTCACGAGTTTAAAACGCCTTTGGCAAATATAAAAGGGCATGCGGAATTGCTTAAAAACTGCGAGTCGCGCGAACAAATCGTCGAATACTGCAATAATATAATAGAAGCCAGCGACAGTCTTACCACTCTTACGTCAAACATCTTACGATTGAGCAAGTTGGAAAACCACGCTATTTTAGAGCCCAACGAATTTAGGATAGACGAACAGATAAGAATGGCGATAATAGCGCAGGAAGGGAAGTGGAGCGAAAAAAATCTCAATATAAATCTCGATCTTGACGAAGTTACGATCTTCTACGACGAAACTCTGTTCGCTCACGTTTGGCAAAACCTTATCTCCAACGCGATAAAGTTTTCGCGCGAAGGCGGAGATATAAATATCGTATTGAGGAAATATGAGAAAGAGGTAGTGTTTGTCATAAAAGATCACGGCGTAGGTATGTCGGAGGAAACGCAGAAGAGAATTTTTGAGAAATTTTATCAGGGCGATATGTCGCGCGCCAAAGAAGGAAACGGATTGGGATTGGCGCTCGTTAAAAGAATACTCGACGATTCGCACTGCTCGATATCCGTTGTGAGCGAAGAGGGTAAAGGCTCTGCTTTTACTGTTAAGATCCCGATATGATCGTTATCCGAAAGATACCGGCAATCAATTCCTTATTTGTCGCATCCGTCAACGGCTTTTGATAATAAAATAAATTTTATAAAATAAAAAGGCGATTTCTTATTTGACTTTGATTATTAGATATAATATAATGAACTTAACCGCAAACGACCTTTGCGGAGAATTTTTTGCAAATAATGCAAAAGAGTTGGTAAAAGGTGAATAATATGAAGTATGTGGTAATTCTGGGAGACGGAATGGCCGATTATCCAAATGAAGCTTTGGGCGGCAAAACACCTCTCAGCGTAGCGAAAAAACCTAATATCGACAGGCTGTGTAAATACGGCGAGATCGGTCTTGTCAAGACTGTTCCCGATAATCTCAAACCGGGAAGCGACGTGGCGAATTTGTCCATGATGGGTTATGCTCCCGATAAATACTATTCGGGGCGCTCTCCGCTGGAAGCGTTGTCAATAGGTATTGACCTCAAAGACACCGATATCGCAATTAGATGCAATCTCGTTACTTTGTCCGAAGAAGAGAATTATTCAGACAAGCGTATGGTAGATTACTCGGCGGGAGAGATCTCCACGCAAGAGGCTGAAGAGCTGATCGCTCATATAGCAAAAAACCTTTCAAGTAAAACTCTAGACTTTTATGCGGGAGTAAGTTACAGACATTGTTTGGTCGTCCACGACGCGAAGTTGGGAACGGACTTTACTCCGCCGCACGATATATCGGATAAGTATATAACGCAGTATTTGCCCAAAGGACGTTACGGAGATTTGATGACTTCGCTTATGGTCAAGTCATACGAACTTTTGAAAGATCATCCTATCAACAAAAAGCGTATTGCCGAAGGCAAAAATCCCGCCAACAGTATTTGGCTTTGGGGAGAGGGCACAAAACCTGCGCTTACGTCTTTTAGCGAAAAGTACGGTTTGAAAGGAAGCGTTATTTCCGCGGTAGACCTAATAAAAGGTATAGGCATCGGCGCGAAAATGGACGTTATCGAAGTGCCCGGCGCGACGGGAACTTATCACACCAACTTTGCGGGAAAAGCCGAATATGCGATAGACGCTTTGAAAAACGGCAGCGATTACGTATATATTCATATGGAAGCGCCCGACGAATGCGGACATCAAGGCGATATAGAAAACAAAGTCAAATCTATTGAACTTATTGACGAAATTGTCGTTGGATACATCATCAAAAAACTTGATGAGATGGGCGAAAACTATAAGATATTGGTCGCGCCCGATCATCCCACTCCGTTGAGCCTAAAAACGCATACGAGAGACGCAGTACCGTTTATTATCTATTCTAGCGATAAAAAACAAGAAAGCGGATACGATACGTACAATGAAGACACATGCAGACAAAGCGGGAATTATTATAAAGACGGAGAATCTTTGATAAATAGATTTTTGAAGGAGTAAAGTCATGGAAGACAACAAAAATGTTGACGAATTGAAAGATGAAGATCTCGAATTGATTTCTCAAAACGACGAAGCCGACGTTGTCGAACAAGACAGCGCAGATTTTGAATTGATGGAAAGTTACGGCGAGACAAACGATTTAGGACAAATCGATACGGAGTCGGAAGTGGCCGAAGCGTCAGAAGAACCCGCAGAGGTAGAATATCCGGAAACGTCGATAGAATCTGATGCGTCGATTGAGCCGGAAATGCCGGTTGAAGCGGAATCTCCGATAGAAGAGGGAGAGCCGGAAGTAGTCGTAAATTCCAAGAAGAAAATAAAATCGAATAAGTCCATGAGCAAAAAGAAAAAGACCATTATTGCAGTGACGGCAATGTTGTGCGTAGTTGCAATTGTTCTTAGTATAGTTTTGCCGGTAGTATTTTATTGCAAACCTAGAATTTTCGTGAAGAGCGCGGATCAATTTGTAGCAGGCGATAAAGTCGGAGATATGGGCAAATATTTCTACGTGCTAGACAAAAACATCAGCTGCGACAATTTGACTATCACAGAAGACAACGTTTACAGTATTGACATGAACAAGCACTCTTTGAGCGTTGACGGCGATTTTGTCATCAATTCAAACAGAGAGGGCGCGCTTTACATCGGTACGAGAAAGTCCGATACGGAGTATACATCAAAGAAGGCGTCGATCAAGGCGACGAATATTACTATCAACGCGCCGAATATGAACGTTGTGATAATGGCTGACATTACCTGCGAGACTATGTTTGTAAACTCAAAGACTTTGAAGGTCGCAAGCTTTATGAAGGGCGAAGTCACCAACATGGATATGACCATAACCGCCGAAGAAGTGAGGTTCTCAGGCAATATTTCAGGAACGGCAACCAGTATAATCGACCTTCAAAACGTCAATCAGGTAATAGTAGAGAGCGGCGTTTCTATATCAAATACGATTCAACTTACCAAAAGCAATTTGACCGTTATGAGTTCGGCTACTTTGGAAAAGGTCGTACTTGACGAAGAGAGCAAAGCGACTATATCGGGTACGATAATGAACGCGATCGTAGGCGGAGCGCAGGTTTATATGCAAGAGGGACATTCTTGCAATACCTATCAGGATATAAACACTCTTGTGATCTACCGCGACACAAGAAAATCGCATCTAATCAAAAACTGTAAAAACGTTATCTACGTCGAAAAACTCACTACGCCTGTGGATATCACCGTACAGGAGATTGACAATAGATATTACTGTACTGTTGCAAGCGTAAAACACGCAAGCGGTTATCGCTGCTTGATCAACGGCGTTGAAGTAGCGACGCAGCAAGGCGAGAATAACACAAAATTCGATATTACAGATTATGTGAAAGATATAGGTACGTATAAAATAGAAGCGATACCTATGGGCGATTTTTCCGAAGAGAGCAATTTGACGGACGTAGGACACTGTACTATGTACGTAGACGGCGACGCGGCTAGCATTGATTATCATAGCGTAATGACGTTGCAACCTCCGAAAAATCTTAGAGTAAACAGCGATTTTATGCTTGAATTCGACAGCGTTCCGTATGCGGATTATTATATGATATTTGTAGACGGAGTTATGGTTATCAGAGAAGATCTCGCTGCTACGACCGAAGACCTTTCAAATTTCGTAGGTTTGGTAGGCGACCACTCTATAAGAGTGCAAGCGTTTAGTTTTAACGAAAACATCAATGCTTCTTCTGTGTCGATGATATCGTGTTCGACTACTGAAGCTATCGAAGCGGTTGACTATTTGAGCATGAGCGCTATTCTTAACTCTGATCATACTGCGATCAACGCGACGTGGCAAGGCACGGCAAACGGCTATGAATATATCGTATATCTGCAAATTAACGGCGACGTAAACAGCCAAATAGAAGTCGGCAGAACGTCGATCGTTGACGAAACGGGCGCTATCATATATACGATCAACTTCGACGAACTACCGGAAGATTTAGGCTTTGAATATGATCCGGAATCCGACGCGTACTTCGACGTTATCGTCGTTGCTGCGGAACACGATTATTTCACTCAATCCGATCCGACGTCTTGCCGAGTAAAAATTTCATCGTCGAATTCGACTTCTTCGTCGTCTTCTGCGAAATAAATCGTTGGCGAATAAAATGAGTATTAAAGGACGCTTTCGGCGTCCTTTTTCTTGTCATACTAGATATTTTTGCGAAATTGCGGAATATGTTAATGCGTGTATATTCACTATCGTTATCAAAATTATTTTGTGTGTATAGTTTTAATTAAAATTCTTGAAAAATAATGATTTATTCTTTATAATATATATTATTAAGGAGGAAACCATGCGAATTTTGCTAGTAGAAGACTCGTTGAGTTTGTGCGAGGTACTTAAAACTGTCTTGCAGAAAGAAAAATACGAGGTTCAAATCGCCAACGACGGAGATAGCGGACTGGAATTAGCGTTATCTAATATTTTTGACTTGATAATCTTGGACGTTATGATGCCTAAGAAAAACGGTTTTGAAGTTTTGAAAGAAATGAGAAAAAACCGTGTTATGACTCCGGTAATCATACTGACGGCGCTTGCGCAGGAGAGCAATAAAGTAAAGGGACTGGATATGGGCGCGGACGATTATCTGCCAAAACCGTTTTCAACTGCCGAACTGCTTGCTCGCATACGCGCTTTGTTAAGACGTAAGACGGACGCTACGCCCGATAATATCATTACTTTCGGAAACGTTTGTCTAAACTTGTCCACATATCAGTTGTATAATCAAAATGAGGAAAAGAGCGTTAAACTTTCGCAAAGAGAATTTGATATAATTAGATACTTTTTCGAACGTCCTAGACACGTTGCGGAAAAAGATCTTATCATTCACAAAGTTTGGGGATTTGAAAATGAATTTGAATCTAACAGCCTTGAAGTCTTTATATCATTTTTAAGAAAGAAGCTCAATTTTATAGACGCAGATTTCGCCATCAATTCCGTACGTGGCGTAGGATATCAACTCGGCGCTAAAAAACAAGACTGATGGATGAAAAGGTATTAAAAAAACTTCAACACAAATTTTTCTACGTTCCCGTCGCGATAGGCTGGTTACTGATTATTTTGGCGTGCGCTATGGTGTACTACGTTTTGCATATGCAATCTATGGCGCAAGTGGAAAACGCGTTGTTGAAGGCCAGCACAAAACCGTATTTTGATACCGTGCATAGCGATAAGATCGTATACGTATTTATTGACGGAGGAGAAGTGACTTCCTATTCTCTTGTCGACGCGTTTACTTCCGAAGAAATTTCCGATATCGAAAATAGTCTTGTCGCGTTGGATAATCGTAACCTTATATTCAATCGCTTTTCTACGTCAACAGGCAAAAAATATATGTACGAAGTTTCGCGTTTCGGGGAAAAGGAAATAAAAAAATTTATCGTAATTGACTATACCGACACTTACAATACTTTGCTGACAATGGGAATTACTTTAATTTGCGTCGCATTAGTGGGAATGTCTGCGGTGATAGGCTTTTATTATATATATTCCCAAAAGGCAATACAACCTGTAAAACAGTCTTTTGAACGTCAGCAAGAACTCATTGCCAACGCTTCGCACGAACTTAAAACTCCGCTTACGATAGTTCGTACAAATCTCGAACTGATTGGAAGCGATCCGTCCGCTACCGTTGGAGATAACGCAAAGTGGCTTGAATCGGCAGAATATCAAGTCGGAAGAATGCATTCGCTGATATTGGATATGTTGGATCTTACGAGAATTGACGCAACAAAAGCTATGGTCGAGAGACCGCCCATTGCGATAAACGAGATCGTAGAGGGAATGATGCTTTCTTTTGAGGCAACTTGTTATGAGAAATCAATAGAGTTGTCTTACGCGTCGCAAGATAATATCAAAGTCAACGCCGATAAAGCTGAAATTGAGAAACTTATAAGTATCTTACTTGACAACGCTATAAAATACACGCCTGACAATGGAAGTATAAAAGTTGAAGTTCAACAACAAAGGAAAAATGCCGTACTTACTTTTTATAATACGGGCGAGGGAATTTCGCAGGAAAACATCGCAAATATTTTCGATAGGTTTTTCAAGGTAGACGCTTCGCATAAAGAAACGAGCAATTCGTTTGGACTTGGACTTAGTATCGCCAAATCTATTGTGCAGTCATTGAAAGGCGATATAAGATGTGAAAGCGAAGTCGGCAAATTTACCAAGTTTGTCGTTGAGTTGCCTTTAAGTCAGAGCGGAAAATCAGAATAAATAGGTTTTCAAGATTTTCATTTTTATAGGACGATATATACTTGCGTTTTGCTTGACAAACATAAAGAAATTAACTATAATGTCAACTGTAAATCAACCTTTGCACTCATAGCTCAATTGGATAGAGCGTTCGGCTACGGACCGAAAGGTTGGGAGTTCGAGTCTCTTTGGGTGCACCAAACGCAACCTAATTCGAATTTTGAATTAGGTTGCGTATTTATTAATTAATTTTCTTCTTCTATTTCTATAACAATTAGGACAGCCATGTCCTTTATTACGGATATGAGGTACGAATTGCCATTCATGACCAAATCTTTGACATTTCCACCATGCTTTTATACTGCTACTCGGTAAGTTCATTTGGATCTAATTCATTTTTGTCGTTCTTATTCCAATCCCATTTCGCCATAATATTACGAAGGTATTTCATAGAATTAAAATTATGTAAAATCAACAAAATTAAGGTAAAACCTAAATATATATATAATTGAAAGTCGTTTTGAAATATGTTATATTAAAAGTACGATAACGACAGGAGATAAAATCTATGGAAAAATTAACTCGTAACGACGTAATAAAACTTTCAAAGCAACCCAAAGCAATAACAGTCAAAAGACCGCTTCTTCAAACAGACGCACTTTTATTTGCCGGTATTTCATTGTTAGTTATGACTTCAATTGCGCTTATTGTCAATGGAAGCATAAATGATGGGTTTTTTCTTTTAAGCGTATTTTTGATTTTAGGCATAATCATGGTCGTTATCTCTCTATACGCGAGTATCAAAATGCCAAAAATAACAATAGTTTTTTACGACGGTAAAATGGTATTTTATACCAAAAATGGCGTTTATTATTCGATAACTCCATCAGAATTGATTGGTTATAATATAAGCGGGTATCCAATGTTAGTTGGTTCCCAAAGTAAAATATACGGATTGCTGAATTTGACTTGCGAATGTGGCTCCTTTGAATCATTGTACGTATATAAAATCCAAAGAGCGGCATATTTCTTAGACGCTTTTAAGAGAGAAGACGTTTTAGAAGAAGCAAATTATACGCCGACTTACTCGGAAGTTATCCAAAAATATCTTTGCGCTTTGCTCGTATCTCTCGCAATTATGTTTGGTTTTATCTTGAGCTTTCGCGTCCCAGCTCCATGGAGCGTGGTTGTGCTAATATTATTTCCGGTCGTAGGCTTTGTATCTTTCATATACTTCTTAGTAAAAATATTGAAAGTCCGTAAAAATTACAAGAAATAGTTTTGCGCCTCAGTTTTAGATAAAAAGATATTAAGAGGTAAATATTAAACATTTGACTACAAACAGTCAGTCTCCGTCGAAATTCTCGACGGAGAAGTTTGCTGCACTATAAATCCCTTGCGCACGATTTATATTGAAAATCAAAACGTATCTTTCAATATTCTAACGATGCAAAACGCATACATAGTAGATAAAGATATAGGTTCTTTATTTGGTAGCTCGTCCATTAGAATGTGATTTAGACGAAGAAAAAGTTTATTTGAAAATGGGTTTTCACTTAACAGTTTTACATTATGAGTCGGCAAAAAGATCTTACATTAGCATTAATACTGCAATCATTTTTAAAAACAAGCTAATTATATTTGAATTTTTGACGAACGAATTGCGTTGATAAAC
>CAMWIL010000058.1 GCA_947174325.1 uncultured Clostridia bacterium | reverse complement strand
ATGTAATAAATATATCACGTTGAATCTATCGTTGTTAGTAAAGCCATGGAGAAAGAACGTTTCATTTTTCAAAAATTTTGCGATAGCATGTCTGAGAGTACTTGCAAAAATTTACGGAGCGAATAAATTGCATAAAAAATTATATGCATTAGTAAGATCATTGCCTTATGAAGAAAGCAAATATGTTGGAGAAATTATAGATGAGATAGGCGATAAAAGAATAATGCTTAAAAGTGAAATGTATGAAGAGTATGAACTTTTGGATTTTGAGTATACAAAATTCAAAGCGCCAAAAAATTGGGATAAGTGGCTGACACAGTTTTATGGAGATTATATGCAGTTGCCGCCTGAAAATCAAAGGAAGTTGACGCACGGGTATAAATTATTTGATAAGACAAGTGAGGAAAAACAATGAATGTAGCTATGATTTTGTCCGGAGGCGTCGGTAGACGTTTCGGCGGTAATATACCTAAACAATATCTGCTTATTAAGGGCAAGATGGTAATAGAATACGTTATTGAGGCGATTAGAAACAGCGGAGTAATTGACAAAGTTTTAATTGTTACAAATAAGCCGTATGACAATATGATTAAAGAAAAATTTGACGTAGATGTGTGTTTGGGCGGAGAGGAACGCAATATTACGTTAAAAAACGGATTAGATTATATCTATGATAATTACAATTGCGATAAAATAATGATTTTCGATGCGGTAAGACCGCTCGTTTATCCTCAACTTGTTGGTGAGTATCTGAAAAAACTTGACCAATATGATATAGTTCTAACTGCAAAAAAAATTACAGATAGTCTTGGCTGTTATGATATTCACGAGATAATAAGAGATAGGTATTACCTCTTGCAATCTCCTGAGGCGTATAGATTTGACTTATTGTATAAATATTTTGACAGTCATAGTCAATTAACAGAAGTGGCGCAACAGTTGCCCAAAGAATTGAAGACGTATCTTAACTTTGATTTTCATAATAATATTAAAATTACTTACAAGCACGATTTGGTAGTAGCTGAACAACTATTGGGGTTGAATGAAATCAATTCAAAGTTTGACGTCAAAAGACTGAAAGAATTTTTGGGAAAGAATTTTCCAGAGGAAACGGAACAATGGATTAACGAACTTCCTCAAGTTATAGACTGTTTGAAGTATAAATGGAAGTTTGACGACTATTTGGTTAATCCTAATTCGCATTTTGGTATTATCATTAAAGCTTATTCGCGTCAATGGGGTGACATTATTGTAAAACTTATACCGCCGTTTATTGATAGATTTGATGGTGAGTTGAATCTTTATTTGCAATACCGAGATTCTGGAATAATGTGTCCATTATATGATTACGATAGAGCATTTTGCGCATTGCTTTTGAAATGCGGACAACCGGGTAGTTGCGCAGATTTCTGCAAGGACAATATACCTGAATTGAGAAAATTTTTTGACAACCTTAATGAAAAATTGTTGATATGTAACAATAGTCGTTATCACGACTATAGAACTATTTTGCAATCAAAATTGAATGAACCATCCAATGTTAAAAACGGCAAAAAAATTGATGCTTACGTTAAGAATGCTAATGAGCTTTTTGATAAATATTTTTCTGATAGCGATAAATATCTTTTATTGGGTGATGCTCACAAATACAATCTTATTAAGGATGAAGATAGATTTTTGGCAATAGATCCTATAGGATATATCGCGCCCAAAGAAATCGAATTTGCTAGATTTATGGGAACTGTGTTTACTGAGGATTTGGAAAATGTTGAAACGTTATTGCGCGAAGTAACAAAATTCTTCTTGAACTATTCAACACAAGAGAGAATACTTGCTGCACTTTATATAGATGTGGTATTTAGGTTGCATAATACTACATTTGAAAATGACGATGATGTACTTGCAAATAAGTGGTTGGAAGTTTTAAGAGTTATAGAGAAGGTTTTATAAATTTATATAAACTAATTTCAATTATGATATTATACATTATTGATTTTGGTTTGGAGTAAATTTTAAAAGTTGGTTTGATCAATGATTAAATATGGACAAAACGGCAAAATATGGATAATTTGGTTAATAATTTAGCCCTTGTCTGATTGCTATAATTTGATATTTTTCTAAAAAAATCAATTATTTAGGCTATTTTTTGCAAAAATAGTGTGATTTATTTAAAATTGTTTTCTAATTTAATTTTATGTCGAAATCGGTGAAAATTTTTGATTTAGATATTGACATTGCTTGGGTGTGATAGTATAATAACAATATAATATGACCTAAGGTAGGGGAAATACGGGTTATGATCGTTACAAACGCAGAGTTGCTTATTAGGGCAAAGAAGGGCGGATATGCCGTTCCTGCATTCAACGTCGACAATTTGGAAAGCGTTTTGGGCGTGCTTAACGCCATTGATAAGACTTCTAAATCAGCTATTGTTCAGACTATTCCCAGAACGTTAAAATATGGCGGAGTCGCTACTTACAGCGCTCTTGTTCGCGCTTTGTATACGGGCGGAGCGGATATTTCGATACACTTGGATCACGGCGGAGATATAAAGACGTGCGAAGACTGTATCGACGCCGGCTATACTTCGGTGATGATAGACGGCTCTATGCTCGATTTTGATAAAAACGTCGAGTTGACTAAAAAAGTCGTAGAACTTGCTCACGCGCGCGGAGTAAGCGTAGAAGCCGAATTGGGTACGATAGGCGGAAAGGAAGAGACGGAAGGCGAAATAAAATACACGGAAGTCGAAGAGGCCAAAGAGTTTGTAGAAAAGACGGACGTCGATTCTCTTGCTATAGGAGTAGGAACTGCTCACGGCGTTTATAAAGGAGAACCTCATATTGCAATAGACAGAATAAAGGAGATAGCGGACGTTGTTGACGTGCCGTTGGTTCTTCACGGCGCAAGCGGTCTTTCCGACGACGTAATAAAAGCGTGTATAAAAGCCGGAATAAGCAAAATAAATTTTGCCACGCATTTGCGTCAGGCTTTTAGCGAGGGATTGAAAAGGGGACTTGCAAGCAAAGAGGCTACTTACGATCCAAAGACGTATATGCCGTATGCAATTAAAGCGGTAGAAGACGTCGCTGCAAAAATTATTAGACTTTGCCAACCTATTTAATTAAATAGGTCGGCGTTTTGTATTATTGAGGAAATTAGACAGAGAGGTATAAAATGCAATACATAAGTTTTGAAAAAGACAGAAAATTCGATCTTATAGCGGTAGGAAGAATTGCGATAGACTTCAATCCGCTTGATTATTTCAAGCCGTTGTCGCAAAGTCAGCAATACCGCAAATATCTTGGCGGTTCGCCTGCAAACGTAGCTGTCGGACTTGCGAGATTGGGAAAGAAAGTCGGATTTATAGGCAAGGTATCCGACGATCAGTTCGGAGATTACGTCACCGAATTTTTCGCAAACGAAGGGATAGACGTATCAAGAGTATCAAGGGCTAAAAACGGCGAAAAACTCGGCTTGACTTTTACCGAGATACTTTCCCCGACCGAAAGCAGTATCCTCATGTATAGAGACGGAATTGCCGATCTTACGTTGGATCCTTCGGACGTGGACGAAGAGTATATTGCTAGCGCTAAGGCTTTGCTAATTTCAGGTACTGCGCTTGCTCAAAGTCCGTCAAGAGAGGCGTGTTTGAAAGCTGTCCAACTTGCGCAAAAGAACGATACGAAGATCATTTTCGATATAGATTACAGAGCGTATAATTGGAAGAGCAACGACGAGATCGCAGTGTATTATACGGCGGTTGCCGAGCATGCGGATATCATAATGGGATCGAGAGAGGAATATGATTTGACGCAGGCTATTTTCGCGCCAGATATGGACGACGAGCAGACTGCGAAGTATTGGTTCTCCAAAAACGCTAAGATCGTCATCATCAAGCACGGCAAAAAGGGAAGTACCGCGCATACGTTTGATGGACAAAAATACAATATTAAACCATTCCCGGTAACGGCGTTCAAGTCTTTCGGCGGCGGCGACGGATACGGCTCGGCGTTTTTGTACGGTATGTTTGAGGGCAAGGAAATAATGGATTGTTTGGAACTCGGATCGGCGTCCGCGTCAATGTTGGTATCAGCTCACGGCTGTTCGGAATTTATGCCGACTGTTGAGGAATTGCAGAAATTCATAGCCGATGAGAAGAAAGAATTCGGCGAAATGATAGCAAGAGAATAGACGAGATAAAAGGAGAGAATTATGGCTTTTAATTATCCGAAGTTTAATAAAAAAGGCGTAAAGACACTTGCTAAGATGGACGGCAAAAACAAGGATATGATGATGGATATCCTTGTCGTAAAACTTGCGAAAGGCGAGAGCGTAACGTACAGCGAAAGAGAAAAAGAAATGTGCGTACTTCTTACCGAAGGCGCAGTAGAAATGAAATGTAAAGATTTGGTCGGAAGCGGAAAGAGAAGCGGAGTATTCGACGATCTGCCGATATGTATGCACGTGAGCAAAGGCAATACTCTTACCGTAACGGCGTTGGAAGAGAGTGAGATAATATATCTTGCGACGACAAACGACAGAGAGTTTGAGTCAAAGTTTTATGATAAAAAAGACGTTATAGTAAGCGTATCGTGCGAAGGACTTTGGGAAAATACCGCGGTGAGAGACGTCAATACTATCTTCGATTATTCCAACGCGCCTTATTCCAATCTCGTAGTCGGCGAAGTGTTGGCTCGACAGGGAAGATGGTGGAGTTATCTTCCTCATTCTCATCCCCAACCTGAAGTATATTATTATAAAATGCCAAAGCCGGAAGCGTTCGGCGCATGCTTTATCGGAGAGATGGAGCCGCACACGATCGTTGACGGAAGCGTAGGATGTTTCCCCGGAGGCAAGACTCACGTTCAGGTAACTGCGCCGGGATATCCGATGTATTGCTGTTGGATGATACGTCATTTGGACGGCAATCCGTGGGATAAGACTAGGATAGTAGATCCAAGATATGAATATTGGGAAAAGTAAGGAGAATTTATGAAGACGGAAAGAATGAGCGTCGGCGAAGCCGTAGTAAGATTTCTCGACAGTCAATACGTCAGTTTTGACGGAGTGGAAAACAAACTCGTCGAGGGTATGTTTACCATATTTGGACACGGTTGCGTATTGGGAATAGGCGAAGCGCTTTCTATGGGCAAGCACTCTTTGAAAGTGTATCAAGGTAAAAACGAACAAGGCATGGCGCAGGTAGCGACGGCATACGCTAAGCAGAATAACAGGCGTAAGATATTGCCGTGCGTATCGTCGATAGGACCGGGCGCGGCTAATATGGTGACCGCAGCGGCGACGGCGACGGCAAACAACGTACCGTTGTTGCTTTTTATGGGCGATACTTTTGCCTCGCGTCAGCCCGATCCCGTATTGCAACAAATAGAGCAACCTTACAGCGCGCTTATTACGACAAACGACGCATTTAAGGCTGTCACGAGATATTTTGACAGAGTTACGAGACCGGAAATGCTTATGAGCGCATTGCTCAACGCTATAAGGGTTTTACTTGATCCGGCGCATACCGGCGCGGTTGCTATAGCTATGCCGCAGGACGTGCAGGGCGAGTGTTACGATTTCCCCGCAGACTTTTTCAAGAAAAGGGTTAATAGAATAACAAGACCTACGCCCGTAAAGGAAGAACTTCAAGATCTTGCAAACGAGATAAAAAAGAGCAAAAAACCTCTGCTTATCGTAGGCGGCGGCGTGAAATATAGCGAAGCGGGAGAAGTAGTAGCTGAATTTTGCGAAAAGCGCAACGTGCCTTTCTGTGAAACGCAAGCGGGTAAGACTGCTATAAAGTCTTCTCATCCGCTCAACGTCGGAGGCTTGGGCGTGACGGGAAACAGCAGCGCGAATACTCTTGCAAAAGATTGCGATTTGATATTTGCGGTAGGCACGCGTTTTACCGATTTTACGACAGCTTCCAAGTCGCTTTATGCTGATAAAAAAGTAATTACGTTGAATATGTCGGATTTTCATGCGTCTAAACTCGACGCTGTAAAAGCTGTAGGCGACGCAAAAGCGGGAATTATCGCTTTGGACGCGCTCTTGGATGGATACGCGAGCGGATATAAAGACGAGATATCCAAGGCGAAAGTCGAGTGGGATAAGGAAATGGACAGACTTACCCACATTAGAGTCGGAAAGGGATATTCTCCCGAGATCGACGCTCATATGCCTAACGTTACAGAAGATTTTATCAAGTCGCACGGCGAGGTCATGGCGCAGACGACTGCTATCGGAATAATAAGAGAGTGTATACCCAAAGACGCTATCATTGTAGGTTCGGCAGGAAGCTTGCCGGGCGATTTGCAGAGAATGTGGACGAGCGATTGCAAGGACAGTTACAATATGGAATACGGCTATTCTTGTATGGGATATGAGATAGCGGGTTGTTTGGGCAGTAAAATGGCTATGCCCGATCAAGAAGTATACGCAATGGTCGGCGACGGCAGTTATTTGATGTTGCATACCGAAATGGTGACCGCCCTTCAAGAGGGGATCAAAATGAACGTACTTCTTTTTGACAACGCGTCGTTTGGATGTATAAACAATCTTCAAATGGATCAGGGCGTAGATTCATTATGTACCGAATTGCGTTATCGCGACGGCGACAAGCCTATTCGCGAAGGTAAGTTTATGAATATCGACTACGCTATGAGCGCAAGAGGCTACGGCTTTGTTACGTATACCGCTCGCAACGAACAAGAGTTGAGAGATGCGATAGCGGACAGTCTCAAACAGACTACTTCCACGCTTATAGATATCAAAGTCTTGCCAAAGTCAATGACGCACGGCTACGACGGTTGGTGGAACGTAGGCTGTACGCAAGCTCCTCGTTCTCAAAGAGGAAAATCGGCTCTTGCAAATAGAGAAAAGATGCTTGAAAAAGCAAGAAAATATTGATATATCATTTTAAAGATAGGTGGAATAATGGATAAGAACAAGATAAAACTTGGAATTGCTCCTATAGCATGGACGAACGACGATATGCCCGATCTTGGAGCGGAAAACACTTTTGAACAATGTGTGAGCGAAATGGCGCTGGCAGGTTTTGTAGGTTGCGAAGTCGGCAACAAATATCCCAAAGACGTTGACGCGCTCAAAAAAGCTTTGGAGATGAGAGGACTGTCGATAGCAAATCAGTGGTTTTCCTCTTTCGTACTTACAAAGTCTATGGAAGAAGTCGAGAAAGAGTTTGTCGCGCAGTGCAAGTTCTTAAAAGCTATGGGCGCAAAGGTCATCGGCGCGTCCGAACAAAGTCATAGCATACAGGGACAGATGAACACTCCCGTATTCGACAATAAATACGTTATGAGCGAGAGCGAGTGGGAAAAGTTTGCGAAGGGTATGAACAGACTGGGCGAGATAGCGGGATCAATGGGAATAAATCTTGTCTATCATCATCATATGGGCACGGTTGTGCAGACTGCGGAAGAAATCGACAGAATGATGGAAATGACGGACAGCGATAAGTTTTCGCTACTATTTGACAGCGGACATTTGGCATACTGCGGACAGGACTATTTGGCAGTGTTGAAGAAGTACGCCGACAGAGTAAAGCACGTCCATCTCAAAGATATCCGTCCGCAGGTCGTAGACAAAGTCAAGTCGCAAAAACTCTCTTTCCTTCAAGGCGTAAGAGAGGGCGCGTTTACCGTGCCGGGCGACGGTTGTATCGACTTCGCTCCTATATTTGAGATATTGGATAAGAGCGGTTACGAGGGCTGGATGATCGTCGAGGCGGAACAAGATCCTGCAAAGGCAAATCCGCTTGAATACGCAATAAAAGCAAGAAAGTATATTGCCCAAACGGCAAAACTATAAAACTATTTGAATTTTACCAAAAAGGAGAAATATTATGGCAATAAAGACACTTGGGTATTTTACTAACAATGAGTTTGTAAAATCTACAACCGATAAATTCTATCCGGTATTCAATCCGTCCACAGGCGAGCAGATAGCTCAAATGCCGCGTTGCACGACTGCGGAAGTAAGCAAGGTCATCGACAACGCTCACGAAGCGTATAAGAAATGGTCGAAAGTACCGGTAATAAAGAGAGTTCAAATTCTTTATAAGGTAAGGGATTTGCTTATCAAACATATGGACGAGTTGACTGAGCTTTGCGCTACCGAGCACGGAAAGAACTGGGAAGAGAGCAAGGGCGATATTCTCAAAGCAAAGGAAGGTACGGAGCTTGCATGTTCTATGCCGTCGCTTCTTCAAGGCGAGAGCCTTATGGACGCGTCAAGCGGTTACGATACCGTACTTTACCGCGAATCCATGGGCGTATTCGTAGGTATTGCGCCTTTCAACTTCCCTGCAATGATACCTATGGGTTGGATGGCTCCCGTATGTATTGCCTGCGGCAACGCGATTGTATTGAAAGTAGCGGGCGCGACTCCTATGACTTCTCTTAGAATTGCCGAACTTTATAAGGAGGCGGGATTGCCCGACGGAGTACTTAATATAGTAAGTTGCGACAGAAACGATACGCAAGAACTCATATCAAACCAAAAAGTAGTTGGTATCACTTTCGTAGGTTCTACGACAGTCGGCAGATATATTTACGAAACGGCTGCAAAGCACGGCAAGAGAGTGCAGTGTCTTTGCGAGGCTAAAAACCATGCGCTCGTTCTTGAAGACGCAGCTTTGGACAGAACGGCAGCCGGCATAATCAACGCGTCTTACGGTTGCGCAGGCGAGAGATGTATGGCTTTGCCCGTAGTGGTTGCGCAAGAGAGCATCGCCGACAAACTCGTCGAAAAGCTCGTCGCATTGGCAAAGAATATCAAAGTAGGTCCAGCGTACGACAAGACGACGAATTTAGGACCTGTATACAGCGCGGAGCATAAGCAGAGCGTAATGAATTGGATACAAAAGGGTATCGACGAAGGCGCAAAATTAGTGCTTGACGGCAGAAACGTAAAAGTAAAAGGTCACGAAAACGGATTCTATCTTGCGCCGACTATTTTGGATAACGTAACTTCCGAGATGACAGTAGGACAGAGAGAGATATTCGGACCGGTGCTTTGTATCAAGCGAGTAAAGAATTTTGAGGAAGGTCTTGAAGTAATGAACGCCAATCCGTTTGCAAACGGCTCGGTAATCTACACTCAAAACGGTTATTACGCGAGAGAATTCGTACGCAATACGCACGGCGGTATGGTCGGCGTGAACGTAGGTATTCCCGTACCTGTCGGCGTATTCTCGTTTACGGGTCACAAATATTCTTTCTTCGGCGACCTGCACTGTTTGGGCAGAGACAGTTTCAAGTTCTACACGGACAGCAAGACGGTCACCACTCATTGGTTTGACGAGCATGAGGCGAAGTCTACTAAGGTTTCGACTTGGGACGGTACGATCTAGACGACAGCGTTATCGACCGCGCATAGCGGCGCGACTTATTAAGGCGTCTTAATTGACAAGAAATCAGTAAATAAACTTTAAGAGGTAAATTATGATCAAAATAGGAATTATCGGCGCAGGCCGTATCGGCAAAGTGCATTGCGAATCCATCATGTGTTACGTTAAGGGCGCAACGGTAAAGAGCGTTGCCGATCCTTTTATGAATGAAGAAACGGAAAAATGGCTCAAAAGTATGGGCGTGGAAAAGACGATGAAAGATTATCGCGAGATATTAGAAGACAAGGATATCGACGCGGTGCTTATATGTTCTTCCACCGACACTCACGCGCCTATATCTATCGAGGCTATCAAAGCGGGCAAACACGTTTTCTGCGAAAAGCCGGTGGATCACGATATAGACAAGATAAACGAAGTCAAGGCTGCGCTTGCAAAGAGCAAAGTAAAGTATCAAGTAGGCTTCAACCGTCGTTTCGATCACAATTTTATGGCGGTCAGAGAAGCGGTCAAACAAGGCAAGATTGGAGCGCTCAACGTATTGAAGATATGTTCAAGAGATCCGGGCGCGCCACCCGTATCATATATCAAAGTCAGCGGAGGAATTTTCCTCGATATGACGATTCACGATTTTGATATGGTCAGATATCTGTCGGGCGAAGAAGTTGAGAGCGTATTCGCAATGGGCGGAGTAATGGTCGATAAGGCTATCGGCGAAGCCGGCGATATCGATACGGCTGTGATTACGCTTAGACTGAAAAGCGGCGCATTGGCGGTCATTGACAACTGCCGTAGAGCAACGTACGGCTATGATCAAAGAGCCGAAGCGTTTGGAGAACTCGGTCAAGTCGCAATTTCCAACGATTGCGCTTCTAATGCGGTAATTTCCAACGGCGAGGGCGTAACGGCAGAAAAACCGTTATTGTTCTTCTTGGAAAGATATATGCAAGCGTACGTCAATGAGATCAATCAGTTTGTTGATTGTATCGTCAACGATAAGCCCGTTCCCGTTAGTATAGAGGACGGCTTGCAAGCGGTCGTAATTGGAAGAGCTGCGAAAAAATCTTTGGACGAGGGCAGACCTGTTGCGCTGACGGAAATATTGTAATATATACTTAGTCTAAATGAATTTAAAAAAGCTACTTGAATTTTGCAAGTAGCTTTTTGCTTTTAAATATTCAGTCTTTTGCGAATATGTCATTTGGCGTAATATCTAATATATCGCAAATGGTTAATATTTGTTCATAGTTCAGTTGAAACACACCGTTTTCAAAACGCGAATATTGTTGTTGCGTCATATGCAATATTTCGGCAATTTGTCTTTGGGTATAGCCCATATCCTTTCTTGCCATTTTAATATTGTTTCCTACATTTTTTGCAATATCCATAATATTTTTATAGCACATAATGATGTAAAAATATCATTATAC
>CAMWIL010000057.1 GCA_947174325.1 uncultured Clostridia bacterium | reverse complement strand
TGCGCTGTTGCATCTGAGTTTGGAATAATAAAACCTACTTTGCAAAATTGTTTTGAAAAATAAATTAAAATAAAGAGGAGTGTAGAATGAACAAAAAACTTGTTGATTTTTGCGCCGAACGCAATATGAGCATAAACGTTAATCAAGCTTACGGCGTAATAAACGATTATGAAGTCAACGTGAGAGAATTAAACGCTAATCAAGCGTCTAACAACAACGAACTTCCTTATCAATTTCATTTTTCGTTTTACGCAACGGAAGAGCAGAAACGTGAAATGAGAACGGCGTTGGACAACGCTAAGATAAAGCGTTGCAATTTTGTTTTTACCGAATACGGTTTGAAGATGTCTTTGTCTGATTTTACGGCTGGTAAACTTGTCGAGCGCTTGCCTCAAATCTTTGATTTGGTTATTTCCACGATTTCCAACAACGGCGGACTTACAAGTCAGTATTGTCCAAGATGCGGAAAGGAATTGGCGGACAATAAATATGAGTTGAGAATGGAAGGTTTCTCTATTGGAATTGACACCGAATGTAAGGATAGCATCAACGCTGCTATCGATGCGGAAAATAAAGCGTTTGAAGAAGCTCCGAATAATTATCTTCGCGGTTTTCTCGGCGCTATTGCAGGCGGCGCGGTTGGCGTCGTAGTCGCTATTATTTTATATTGGATTGGTTTATACGCGTCTATTGCCGCAGTCCTTTCCATCGTAGTTGGAACGCTGTTATATCAAAAATTCGGCGGTAAACCGACCAAGATGATGATTGTCATCGTTGTAGGTACGACTTTTATCTTTATGGCTTTGTCCGTATTCTTGATTTATTTCATATCGGCGGGTATTGCTGCTGCAGAAGCTGGATTGGATATCTCTGCAATGGAAGCTTTCAAAATTATAATGAAAGACGCAGATGTATCAAGTTACTTTAAGGTGGATATGATAATGATGTTGTTATTTACTGTGGTCGGCATAGCAGTGGAGCACGCATATTTGGTAAGATCCATTAAGAGAAGACAAAATATTTAATTGTGATAATATCTATTTAATAATAAAACCGTGTCAAAGCAAATTGGCGCGGTTTTTTGTTTATTTGCGCGGACTTCAATAGTATTTCATTGATGGCTGGCTTATATTTCAATCACCGCTAAAATATATAATAAGCGTAATTTCTACAAAATTTACAATTTTTAATCAAACAGAATATGATAAAATTCCTCTAGAAAAAGTCACGGAGGTAAATTTATGCGCATTGAGTTATCTATCAAGGCAGATAGCGCGGTAGCAAAGTTGGACGGCGAATTGGATGAAGGCTGTGTAAAAAACGTCAGGGAAAAGATCGACGGCTTCATCCGCAACAATTATTTCGGTCAATTTGTCTTTGATTTTTCCGATCTTTCTTTTATGGACAGCACGGGGATAGGAATGTTGTTGGGGCGGTATAAGCAGTTGAAAAAACGCAATATACCTATATATATCAGTAATGCCAGAGGACACGTGGACTTTATATTATCTACGGCAGGCATATACACGATAATGAAGAAAATAAGTTAAAGCGAGGTTATTATGAACAAATTCAGTATGAAATTATTGGCAAAGACAGGTAACGAGAGTTTTGCAAGAAGTTCGGTATCGGCATTTTGTCTGGAACTAAATCCTTCCATCGAAGAAGTCAACGATATAAAAACTGCCGTATCGGAAGCTGTAACAAACTGTATAGTACACGCTTACGGAGGCAAAGAGGATAAATATATCGGCATATCGGTGAGTTTAGAAAATCAAAAAGCGGAAATAATCATAGAGGACGAAGGTTGCGGAATATCTGATATTGACAAGGCGGTTCAACCGTTTTTTACGACCAAACCCGAGCAAGAGCGAAGCGGTATGGGATTCACGTTGATACAAACGTTTATGGATAAGGTTGAGATATTTTCGCAGAAGGATAAAGGTACGAGAGTTGTAATGCAAAAAGAAATTAAGAAGGATTGATATGCTCGATTACGAAACTACCTTAAAATTTTTAGAGCTTGCAAAAAACGGCGACGATCAAGCGAAGGGCGAATTGATAAACGCAAATATGCCGTTGATAAAAAGTATTGCAAGACGTTATCGCAACAAGCAAGTGGAATACGACGATCTATTACAGTTGGGAGCATTGGGACTTGTTAAAGCGATAAATAATTTCGATTGTTCATACAACGTTAAATTTTCTACTTACGCCGTACCTATGATAGCGGGCGAGATCAAGAGATTTATAAGAGACGACGGTTCTATCAAAGTATCCCGCGCAATGAAAAGTCTTTGTTCAAAAATACAGACGTATGTCAACGAACAATATGCGCTGAATAATACGCCGTCTATCAAAAGTATAGCCCAACATTTTGAGATAGACGAGCAAGAAGTCGTCTTTGCAATGGACAGCAATAAATATCCTATATCTATATTTGAAAAATATGAAGACGATAACAATCAGTGCGTTATGGATAAACTTGCATCCAACGAAAATAACGACGACGTTATAAATAAGATACTTCTCAAAGATCATATCAATTCACTGCCTGAAAGGGAAAAGAAAGTGATAATATTAAGATATTACAGAGATAAAACGCAGAGCGAAATAGCTCAATTATTGGGAGTGTCGCAAGTGCAAATTTCGAGAATCGAAAGCAAAGTGATAAATCAGTTAAAGCAGGCTCTAGCATAAAAATATTCTAATTGTATAATTTACCCTCGATTGGATAACATCTAATCGGGGGTGATTTTTTATGAAAAGTCCGCTGTTCAAAGATAACGTCGAGGACAAAGAGATAAAGTTTTTATTGCCCGAAGACAAAGACATTGTAGTGAATAAGATATTAAATTCAAGCGTTAAGGAGAAGTAAATGGAAGATAAACAGTATATGGATTATATTCATACGCACGCTCAAAAAAGCAGTCACGTAACGACGCTTGTATGGGCTTTTTTGGTCGGCGGTTTGATATGTTGCGTAGGACAGGCGTTCGGCGACATATTCAAAGTTCTTTTGCCAAATTGGGAACAGTCCAAGATTTCCGCTTTGGTAAGTATGACGATGATTTTTTTGGGATCATTTCTTACTGCAATCGGCGTATACGATAAGATAGGTATTCATGCCGGCGGAGGCTCGATCGTACCGATCACCGGTTTTGCGAACTCGGTTGTGTCGCCTGCGATGGAATTTAACAAAGAGGGTATTGTGCTAGGAATGATGGCAAAGATGTTCGTAATAGCAGGACCTATTATCGTTGCGGGAACGGTTTCTTCCGTCGTGACGGGATTTATATATTGGATAGTGGAATTGATTCGTTGAGGGATAGTTATGAAAATAGGAAAACAGACATATTTTTTGGACAATAAAGTATATATACAGTCGGCATATTCGCTGGCAGGACCTTACGAAGCCAAAGGCAATTTCAGAGAATATTTTGATTCGGTGATGGAAGATGACGAGTGGAAATGCAAGTCGCACGAAATGGCAGAGATTCAAATGCAAAGATACGTTATCGGCGAGTGCCTTTCGAGAGTGAACGTAAATCCTATGGATTGCGACGTTATAATGGGCGGAGATCTTATCAACCAGATAGTGCCTACGTCTTTTTCGGCAAGAGATTTTCGCACGCCGTTTATGGGACTTTACAATGCTTGCGCAACGTTCGGAGAAGCGTTGGCGATTGGATCGACTTTGGTAAACGGAGATTTTGACAAAGTCGTTTGCTGTACTAGTTCGCATTATGCTACGGCGGAAAGGCAATATAGATATCCGCTTGAATTGGGTACTCAACCTACGCCTGAATCACAGTGGACAGTTACAGGAAGCGGCGCGGTGCTACTTTCCAAAAAGCAGGGAAATTATCCTATGGTCACAGGATATACCGTGGGGAGAGTTTTGGATTTCGGACTTACTGATCCAAATAATATGGGCGGAGCTATGGCGCCAGCGGCATCAAATACCATAGTTACGCATTTTAGAGACACGGGGCGGTCGCCTGATTATTACGATATGATAATTACCGGAGATCTTGGAAGATTCGGAAGAGAGACGTTGCACTATTTATGTAAAAAAGAAGGCTACGTGTTGGATAATCTCAACGACTGCGGCAGTCTAGTATACAGCGACGAGCAAAAACCGGGACAAGGCGGTTCGGGAGCAGGGTGCTGCTCGCTGGTATTCGCGTCATATTTATATAAGAAACTCATTGACAAGTCATTGAAGAGGATTCTTTTTGTTCCTACGGGAGCAATGTTGTCAAAGGATTCCGCGTTGCAGGGAGAAAGCATACCGGGTATTGCCCATGCGGTAGTAATAGAAAGAGAGGATTGATATGGAAATATTTTTGGGTTACGTAAAAGCGTTTGCGATAGGCGGATTGGTCTGTATGATCGCGCAGATATTTATCAACAAAACAAAAATGACGTCGGCTAGAATATTGGTTATGTTTTTGCTGTTGGGCGTAGTCTTGGAGTTTGTCGGCGCGTTCAAATTTATTGAAGAGTTTGCAGGAGCAGGAATAACGATACCGATCACAGGCTTTGGAAGTACGATAGTCAAAGGGGCAAAAGAAGGCGCTAAGATCGGTTTGTTTGAGAGTGTGACGTACGGATTTAGGAATATGGCAGGAGGGTTGACTGCTGCAATATTCTTTGGATTTTTATTTGCGTTGATATTCAAATCGCATTCCAAGAAAGTTTAATTGCGCTTACTCTCGCATAATAATAAGGCGAGAGTGTGGCAATATATTGCACTTTTTCGCATATAATGTTGTATGCAGAAAAGAAAAAATTCTCGCATAAGAAGATTTTTGGCTTTTTCAATATCGTTTTGTTTAGTAATTGCTTCATTTTTATTTTTTAGGAGCAATTTGATAAACTACGTGGAAAAATACGCCAATAGTTTGATAACGACCAGAGTCGTTGATATATTCAACAGTTCGACCACTCAGGCTTTGGAAGGCGAGATGTTTCAGGATAAATCCAATTTTTATGAGATCAGATACGATTCCGACGGCAACGTAACGCTGATAAGCACGGATATGGTAGTCATCAACGCGCTGATGCGAGACGTAGCGGCAATAACGCAAACAAACGTCAATAAACTTTGCGCGGAAGAGAGCGTTCAAGTGCCTTACAGCAGTATTTTGGGTAGTATGTTGATTGCTAACTACGGCGGAAAATATACATTGAAAATGGAACTTTTAGGCAATATACAGTGTAATTACCGTACTACGTTTGAGTCTAAGGGTGTCAATCAGACGCTGATGTGTATGTATATTGATTTATTTGCCGATATAAGCGTGATGCTTCCTTTGTATGTCAAAAACGTAAAGGTAAGCAACAATATGGTTGTATATCAAAATTTGATCGTCGGTAAAGTGCCGGACTTTTATTTCCAAAACGGAATAGGCTCGATTGATCTATTGCCTTAATATTGGTCAAGAGGAAATTTGAACAAAACTTGTATAAACGCTTGCAAACGACAGTCTTTAATGGTAAAATATCACTATAAACTGTGAAGAGGAGCGTGTCCCGCGCGAAACTGACGACAGAGATTTTACCTCGATGGGCTGGAAGGGTAATTTGTGAGTTTGGGAGAATTCGCCTCGGAGTTATTTTGCTGAAACCTATTAAAGTAGGCAAAATCGTTGGTCACGTTATAGCCGCAATGAGGTCAATTATATTTTATTGACGAATTTAGGTGGTACAGCGTTAAGATACGCCCTGAAAATATCGGGGCGTGTTTTTTTATTATATAGAGAGGTAGATATGAAAGAAAAGATTGCAAAACTTATCGAGCAGGCAAAACTTGCGGTGGAACAAAGTCATACTTTGGCGTTTATCAATAATGTCAAAGTCAAGTTTTTGGGTAAAAACGGCGAGTTGACGCAGTTGTTGAGAGGAATGAAAGACGTGCCGCAAGAAGAGCGTCCTATGGTAGGCAAGTACGTGAATGAAGCGAGAGATTTGATCACTGAGCTGACGGAAGAAAAAACGCGTCAGCTTGCTCAAGCCGAAATTGATGAGAAGATGATGAAAGAAAGCGTAGATATCACGCTTGACGGAAAAAATACCGAAAGGGGAAGTTTGCATCCGTGTACGCTCGTTGCTAATGAAATTGTTGATATTTTCACCTCGCTTGGATTTACGTTGGGCGAAGGTCCGGAGATAGAGTTGGATAAATTTTGCTTTCAAATGCTTAATATTCCGCCAGATCATCCCGCAAGAGATATGCAGGATACGTTCTATATTACGGATGATATTTTGCTTAGAACACATACGTCTTCTGTCCAGGCGAGGACTATGATAAACACTAAACCTCCAATTAGAATTATTTGTCCTGGCAAGGTTTACAGACCTGACGACGACGCGACTCATTCGCCTATGTTCCAACAGATCGAGGGCTTGGTCGTAGATGAAAAGGTTACGCTTTGCGATTTGAAAGGCTTATTGGAGACGTTCGCGCAACGCTTGTTCGATTCAAGCACAAAAGTCAGATTTAGACCGTCGTTCTTCCCATTTACAGAGCCGAGCGTCGAAGTCGATTTGTCGTGTTCTGTATGTCACGGAAAAGGTTGCAGAATTTGCAAAGGAACGGGTTGGATAGAAATTTTGGGCGCGGGCGTCGTTAATCCCAAAGTTTTGGACAACTGCGGTATAGATAGTAAGAAGTACAAAGGTTTGGCTTTCGGCTTGGGAGTAGAGCGTGTCGCTATGATCAAGTACGGCATACCGGATATGAGAATTCTCTTTGAGAACGACGTTAGATTCTTAAAGGATTTCAAATAAGGAGGTAGTATATATGAAAGTATCATTGAGTTGGTTAAAGGATTTTGTAGATATAGACGTGACCGTCGAAGAACTTGCCGATAAACTTGTCGGAGCAGGTTTTGAAGTAGAAGAGATAATAAAATCAGGCGCAAATATGAAAAACGTTGTGCTTGGCAAGATCGTAAAGTTGGAAAAACATCCCGATGCGGATAAATTACAAATATGTCAAATTGATGTGGGAAAGGATGATCTAATACAAATAGTAACGGGAGCGCAAAATGTCAGCGAGGGCGATTTGGTACCTACTGCGTTGCATAACTCTCTTTTGCCGAATGGGCAGACCATAAAAAGAGGCAAATTGAGAGGTGTAGCTTCTGACGGAATGTTATGCTCGGGCGAAGAACTTAAATTGAGCGAAGAAGATTACAAAGGCGCAAGCGTATACGGTATTATGCTTATGAACGGAGAAAAATATCCGCTCGGTACGGATCTCAACGATGTGTTTGGGAATGACGACGTTATTTTGGATATCGGCGTTACAGCAAACCGTTCGGACTGCAATAGCGTGTTGGGTATTGCGAGAGAAGTTGCGACGGTACTTAAAAAGCCGTTGAAGATGCCGGAGATTGGATTTAAGACGGATAAGAACGTTAAAATTGGCGATATTGTTGACGTTGAGGTCAAAGCTCCTGACTTATGCCCAAGATATATGGCTGCAGCTGTGACAGATATCAAAATCGAAAAGAGCGCAGAAATAATACAGAAGAGGTTGAAGTCCGTAGGACTTAGACCTATAAATAATATAGTTGACATTACCAATTATATAAGAGTCGAGATCGGTCAGCCTATGCACGCTTTTGACAAAAACTATCTGGAAGGCGAAAAGATAATAACGCGAAGAGCTGAAAACGGCGAAAAAATCGTTGCTCTTGATGAAAAAGAATATACTTTGGATAACAGTATGCTTGTTATATGCGACGAGAAGAAGCCCTGCGCTGTCGGCGGTATTATGGGAGGTTTGAATAGCGGAATAAACGATAACACTAAGACTATCGTATTTGAGTCTGCCAAATTTATGCGTGATAATATAAGACGTACTTCAAGAACGCTCAATTTGCGTTCGGATTCTTCTTATAGATACGAGCGAGGTATTGATTTTGACAGTCAAAGACTTGGTTTGATGCGCGCGCTTACGCTAATTGACAAGTATGGATACGGAAAAATTGCAGATGGCGTTATTGATAGATTGGCGCAGGATATTACTACAAAAATTGTTGAAACAAGCGTGGAAGAAATCAATAGCATTTTGGGAATTGACGTGCCTAGCGATGTGATATTAAGTATTTTGAACGGTTTGCAGATAGAAAGTACGTTGGAAAACGGAGTGTTAAAGTGCGTTTGTCCCGCATTTAGAGATGATATTGAAAACGCAAACGATTTAGCTGAAGAAGTAATCAGATTGTACGGTTATGACAAGATCGTTGGCACTTTGCTTGTTGGAGGCAACCAAACGCTTGGCGGTAAGAATAGAAAACAGCAAAATGCAGATATAGTCAAAGAAATTTGCGTAAGTCAAGGAATGAGCGAGACGCTGACGTATTCGTTCACCTCGCCGAAATGTTTCGACGTATTAAAACTTGCCGAAAACGACGAACGCAGAAACTGTATAAAGTTGCTCAAACCTTTGGGTGAAGATCTATCAATAATGCGTACGACGTTGGCATACAGTATGATTTCAATGTTGGCAAGCAACAATTTGAAGAGCAACAAGAAGGTCAAGTTGTTTGAGCTTGCAAACGTTTATATTCCTAAATCTTTGCCATTTAACGAATTGCCCAACGAGCATAGTATGCTTGCAATGGGAAGCTATGGCGACGGCGAAGATTTCTTTACAATGAAAGGAAACGTTGAGGTCTTACTTAGAAGATTTGGAATTGTTGCCGAATATAAGCGTTCGGATATAAATTATCTTCACAAAGGTCGTAGCGCAGATATTTTCGTCGGCAAAGAATATTTGGGATATTTGGGCGAAGTTCATCCTGAAGTCGCGAATTCTTTTGACGTAAGCGATAGGATGTACATTGCTGAAATAAATATTGAGGTTCTTAATAAATTAGCTGATTACAGTTACAAATTTATGCCTATTTCTAGCTATCCGCCTATTGAAAGAGATATAGCGATCGTTGTGGATGAAGACGTTTTGGCAGGTAATTTGCTTGCATGCGTGAAAAAAGGCGGAGGAAATTTGCTCGTAGATACTAAGATTTTTGATATTTACAGAAATGAATCTGTTTTGGGCAAGAATAAGAAAAGCGTTGCGATAAACTTAGTTTTCCGTTTGGCAGATAGGACGTTGACAGATGACGAGGTTAATGCAAAAGTAAATAGAATCCTGACTAAACTGAGCAGCGAATTTAACGCGGTTCAAAGATAAGAAATGATAGCGTAACAAAAATTTAAACGGCGGAAAAAGTTTTTCGCCGTTTTGTCATATTATCAATAGGTTTTTTATAAAAATACTACAAAAAATATGCCGTATATGTTATAATATTTGTATGTTGGAAGTATTGGCACCTATCGGAAGTATACAGGCGTTGAGAGCGGCGATAAATGCCGGAGCTGACGCTGTGTATTTAGGGTTGGAATTGTTTAACGCGAGGATAAAGGCGGATAATTTTACAAAAGATAATATTCGTCAATATGTTGAATATTGCCATTTATTCGGCGTAAAGGTTTACGTAACGTTTAATACTTCGATAAAGAACTCGGAAATGCAAATTTTTGAGAAATATGTCGATATTGCGGCAAAAGCCAATGTTGACGCATTTATAGTTACTGATTTGGGAACTTTGAATATTTTCAAAAAATATGATATCCCGTTGCATGGAAGTACGCAAATCGGCGTTCATAATTTAGCGGGAGCTAAGGTTTTGGAGGAGCTTGGTTTTAGTCGCGTAGTCTTGGCGAGGGAAACGCTTTTGGAAGATATCGTCAAAATCAAGAAAAATACTAGACTAGAAATTGAATACTTTGTACATGGCGCGCTTTGTGTATGTTTTTCGGGCAGTTGCTTGATGTCTTCTATGATGAGCGGCGATAGCGGAAATAGAGGACGCTGTAATCAACCGTGCAGACTGAAATACTCGTCGTCTTTTAGTGATGAGGAGAAGTATTTGCTTTCTCCAAAAGACCAATGCTTGATTGATAAGGTTGAAGAATTATATCGCGCTGGTGTCGATAGTTTGAAAATTGAGGGAAGATTAAAACAAGCGCATTACGTCGGCAACGTTGTAGGCGAATATAGAAAAGCCGTAGACAATATTTTGTTTGACAAAAAAGATAAGATAGATTATTCGGCGTTAAAGCGAGCGTATAACAGGGGTAATTTTACCAATGGCTACAATTATGAGAACAGCAAAGAAATAATATATGATAAAGTCAACGGCAATATCGGAGAAGAGATCGGAGAGATCGTTGGCTATTATAGCGGCGGGCTTAAAATTAAGTCTAATAGCGGTTTGAATACAGGCGACGGCGTGAAAATTATAAGAAACGGGAAAGAGCTGGGCGGATTTAGTATAAATTGTATTAAGCGCTACGCTAGCGATGAGTATATTGTAGAAACAACCAGAAAATTTGAAATAGGCAGTAAAGTTTGTTTGACGTCCGAAAAAAGTCAAGTTGATAGATATAATACTATATGTCCTAAATTATCCATAAAATTTATTCTGACGTCATTTATTGGTAAAAAAATGACTTTAAAAGCCATATGCGGTGATACGGAGGTTGAAGTTCAGGGAGATCTTGTAGATCAAGCAAGATCTTATGGCGCGACTAAAGAGAGTATAGCGGAGCAGTTATTGCGTTTAGGCGATAGCGAGTTTAGTTCGTCAATAGATGATATTGATTTTATTAGAAATGAAGAAGAACATTGTTTTATCCCGCAATCAAAACTCAACAGTATTCGAAGAGATGCAGTTGAAAATTTGAGAAATAAAATTATTGCCGACTTTGAAAATAAAAAAGATAGAGTAGTCTATGAGGGTGTTAAATCAATCTTAAATTCATCAAATTTAACCTTGGAAGGTGGTAAATTATTTGTTGAAATCGACGCTGACGAGCAAAGCGTCAAAGTAGTAGAAGTCATTGAATCGAAGATAAATTTATGTTAAAGATTTAGCAATA
>CAMWIL010000056.1 GCA_947174325.1 uncultured Clostridia bacterium | reverse complement strand
CAATATAATAATTCTATTTCTAGGCGTACACACCTCTTCCCCCTCAATTACCTTGATCTCTTTTTTGATAAGGTAATTTCTTCCTTCCATCTTCTCAAAATAGCGCATTAATTACATTTATTTAACTCGCCACAAACTTTGTCGGCAAAATAAACAATTCGTTAATCTACGCTACACCGTTGTGTTATCTACGCCTGAACTTTAATTCTGAAACAAATTAGATAAAAATAATAAAAACTCATTATAATTACAAACTTTATTCAATCTAAGCAAGAGTAATTCGACATTATTTGATTAGCTATATTATAGCATCTTTTAGCCAAAAATCTACTAAATTACTGTGACTTTACAAAATAAGCATAAACGTGAATAATTTTACATTTATACATCTAAAAACAGCGTACGTCTGCCCCGCTTTAAATGAACTTATATAAAAAGTCCTATCGCTTTCAAGCAATAGGACTTACGATTTTGTCGGTCTGTTTTTTTATTATATTAAAATATTATTCATTTTCTGATTCGGCATACAAAGCTTCGGCATACGCTTTAGCGTCAGCTTCTGTCATAAACTTAGGAATTTGGAAATACTCTACGCCTTCTTCATAGGCATCGTCAGCCACATAGGTGATTTGGATTTCATCCTCATCGTTCTTAGTGAGTATAGCCTTACGCGTACCGCTGACGATCTCGCCCTTGACAAATTGCAAGTCGTTAGGCTGTTGAACAAAATCGCTAAATTTAAGTCTATTCATATAGCTGTACGTATTCTCGATATAATACATATATTCGCCGATAACGGATATCGTCAACCAACTGGTGTTGATCGCTTCCTCGCTTATCTTGTCTACAATTGCTTCCTTATCCGTATATGAAATTTTGTAAAGCGCATTGCTGATCACAAAATACATTTCATTCGCATCCATCTTGACGATTTTCGCGCCTGTCGAAGAGAGCGTAGCAAGTTCTTGCGTGTCGTTTATATTAGCGTCGCCTGCCAAAGGCTTATACAATGTAAGCGTAGCGGCAGACATATCCATAACGCCCTTATCAAATCCCAAATTCACGATCGTTGACAATGCGCTTACGGCAAACTTCTTTTCCTTCGAAGCATCAAAAGAGAAATCGTCGCCGAATTTATAGCCATACGTCGCGGTGACCTTGGAAGAATCGTTAGAATTATTCGCCTTTGTGTAGAATAAAACGTTTTCTTTTATATCGTAAGAAACAAGAGAATAAGTAAACTGTTCTTTTAGATTACTTGCGCTATTGGGATAAGTAGCGTCGGTAGTAACTTCCTTGACTTCTCCGTTTACACAAACGTAAATGTTGTTGTTTCTACGCGTATTATCTTCCGAAGATTTTATAAAGAAGATCGTAGAAGTATTTGAAGTAAAAAGCACCGAAGATACTTCTTCCGCAAGTTTGGTCGTCTTTTTGTCGATCTTGGAAGCGTCATAGCCTACTTTGTTGAGCGTATTATCTGAATAATAGATAAACGCGCTTTCAGTGAAAACGTACTGAGTGGAATTTGTAGACAAAGTAGCTATCTCCTGAGTCTTCGTACCGTCGATCTTCGTACGGAAAGCTACAAGCTGCGACGTTAAAACGTTGCTCTTGTTGTCAGTCTTGGTACTGGGCGAAAGATAATATATCCATTCTCCATAAATATAAAAACCGCCGTTGGAAGCCGAAGTATAGAACATTTTGGGAACTACAACGTCAGTCTTACCGAGAGATCCGTCTTCATTGATCTCGCTCTTCATAATGCTTCCCTTTACGGATGCCTTGCCAAAATAATTGTCCGACGGCTTGGTGATGTTTGCAGTCGCATCCATACCGTTGACGTAATATAAATATCCGCCTTGCTGAACTACCAAAGAGCCGTTGTTTACAACCTCTCTGTCCTTATACTCGGTAGTGCCGATAGGTCCGTATTTTGAGGAATCGCACGCAGCAAAAACTCCTACAGCCATACATACCACAAGGCAAAAAACTAATATTTTGTAAAATTTCTTCATTATCAAAACTCCCATTTCTCGGATTGATTACATTATAACAAGTATAATTATAATATAATGCTGAAGATATTGCAATAAGATTTTTAACAATTTTTATACTTTTTAGGCATGGAGAAAATTTTGAAATTTATCTATTCTTTGCTATGCGCTTTTTCAAACCTATTAAAATGCTTTTTACAATATTAAAGAAAAAGCTATCCCTTAATATCATCAGCGTAATAGCATATACAATAAAACCTGTAATCGTGATTGCAATAAAGGATAAAATACCATAATCCATATTTCTCTGCATAAAATAAATCGGCACAAACATTATTCCAGAAGCTACAATATATTTCCAACTCATCTTGAAAACATATTTAACAGAAAAATACTTATTTTTAATAACAAAACAGACTAGTATAAACGTCAAAAGGAACTCAGTCATAGTTGTCGCTATAGCCGCTCCGACAGAACCGAACTTGGGAATTAAAAAGTAATTGAGTACAACGTTTAAAATCGCAACTATTAGACTTGCAATCGTCGTAAATTTTTCCTTTTTGATCGCTATAAAAAGTTGAGCGCTTATCATATCGCTAAATCCGGTTAATATAAACCTTGCAGACATTATTTGCAATAAAAGAGGAACTTTATCATATCCCTCTCCCAAAAACCAAGAAGACAAATTCCCAGATAAAACACAAAATCCCACTATCAACGGAATTCCTATAAACCATATGTAATTACTCGCAAAATAAAGATGTGATTTCACCTTATCCATTTCGCCTTTTGAAAAATCGCGGGAATTGCGTGAAATCATTATAGATGTCATGACTGTGATTAAAATCAACGCAAAACTATTTATACGATAAGCTTGCTCATAACATCCATTTTCATAATCGGGATTACTCGCCAATAATCCAATCATTGTCTTATCAAAAATGGTGTAAATTGAAGTGGCAACAGTCGGTAAGAATATTAAAAGAGCGGGAATAAAATGCCTGAAAATTTTTAACTTTTTTATACTTACAATTTTTATAGACTTAGAAAGTGAAAACCATAATATCAGAACGGAAAATATTGTTACTACAGTAACGCATATTGCATATTTTATTACGTCGCTTTCCTGTTTGACAAATAGAAAAATACCAGCAATCATAAGAAGTTTTATGACTACCGTTCTAAAAGCTAAAGATGCAAATCGCTCTTCGCCACGGAACAAGAACTGTATGTCAATGGGAACGCTTAAAATCTGAAATGCCAGAACAAAAATGATACTATCGTAATTCTCCCCAAAGCCGACAGTAAACAATACGCCGAAAAGTACGGCCAATGAGACCATTGACAAACCGCTTTTGAGTATAAATATTTCCCAAAAAACCTTACTCTTTGCTTCCTCGTCTTCTAAACATCCGGCAATTTGTCGCTGCCCGTATATGTCAAAACCTAAATTTGCGAACAACATAAAATAGGTCACTATAGATATAGAGTAACTGTATTGCCCCGTTCCGACTTCATGTAATACCCTAGCAAGATATGGCGCCGTTATCAAAGGCGTTATTAAATTCAAGATCTGACTGATCAGACTGAATATGAAGTTGTATTTCAAACTTCTCTTTTTTTCTTTAATTAACGGTTGATCCATTATATTTACGCTGTAATCTTACTTTTTCCACACAAATTTATTTATAATATTTGTATAACTTTGTATCAATTTCACAATTTTACCACTGACATTTTGACCTTTATAAGCATCTACGCAATCTCCAATTTCACGATTTTCCCACATTGAGACTGCAATATCAATGGACTGAACAACCGATTCCATATCTATCGAGCCTATTACAAACACCCCTTGTTCAATAGCTTCAGGACGTTCAGTGGACGTACGTATAGATACTGACGGGAATTTATAGTAAGCGCTCTCTTCTGGCAAAGTCCCGCTATCTGACACAACACAAAAAGCGTTCTTTTGTAGTTTATTATAATCAAAAAATCCGAGAGGTTGATGCCTAATAACTCTTTTGTCAAAGACAAATTCTCTTTGCTCTATGAATTTTTGCGCTCTTGGATGGCATGAATACAATATTGGCATATCGTATTTCTCTGCTAATGCGTTGACGGTTGTCATTAAACTGAAAAAATTCTTTTCAATATCTATATTTTCTTCACGATGAGCAGACAAAAGAATATAATTTCTTGGCTTCAAATTTAGTTGTTCCAAGATCTTACTATCCTCTATATTTGATTCATATTTTGCCAATACCTCTGCCATAGGAGAGCCTACTACAAATGTATACTCAGGTTTTACCCCGCTATCCAAAATATATCTGCGCGCGTGTTCTGAATAACAAAAATTGACGTCGCTCGTCACATCAACAATACGTCTAATTACCTCTTCCGGCAAATTTTCATCCTTGCAACGATTTCCCGCCTCCATATGGAATACAGGTATTTTTAGTCTTTTCGCCGATATTACGGACAAACATGAATTGGTGTCTCCCAAGACTAACACTGCCTGCGGTTTCACTTGACTCATCAATTCGTATGATCTTGAGATAATATTGCCCATTGTCTGTCCTAGATTTTCACCGACTACTCCTAGATAATAATCAGGCTTTCGTAATTGAAGATTTTCAAAGAAAACTTCATTTAACGTATAGTCATAATTCTGTCCGGTATGGACCAAAACGTGATCAAAATATTTGTCGCACTTTTTTATTATCTCTGACAATTTAATTATTTCGGGGCGTGTCCCTACAATTGTCATTACCTTTACTTTATTCATTTATTGTCTCCAATGAGTAATGCGGATACATTGATTTATGATTGAACATCCATTCCGCCATTTCTCTTACCATAATTTCATAATTCGGGATCTCAAAATCAAAATTGTAACGCGTCCTTATCAGAGTCTTATTCAAATTTACTCCTTCAACAGGATTTATTACAAGTTTATCATTTCTTAAGTATTTATTGAATAACTGTAATAACTCGTATTTTGATATTGATTCTTTAGGAACGGCATTATACAAACCGTGCGCTTTATTTAACGCTGCCGCTTCCATAGTTTTTGCCAACTGCAATGTTGTTTGCCCAGTCCATATTGCTTTAGTATAGCCTTGTATTGGACCATTTTGTTGCATAAACCAGTTTAATAAACCTATTCCGTTTTGGTTTATATCCGGACCTACAATTGAGTTCCTAAGAGTTAAGTTTTTGTCGTCTTCGATCTCGCCAAGAGCTTTGCTCCTGTCATAAAATGTTTCTCCATCTCTTAACGAAGTTTCCGTATAGTTACCGCTTTTCCCAGAAAATACGCAATCAGTACTCATATGAATGATTTGCGTGTCTGTATCTTTTGTTATTTCAACTAAAGCATGCGGCAAATAGGAATTCAAACTTACTGCCATAGCTTTATTTTGTTCAGCAAAATTATTAAGAATACCTATACAGTTGATTACAGTATCAAACTTACCGTCTATAATTATTTTTTTCAGTTTTTCCGTGTCTAAGGCATCTCCGGCTATTGATTCTACATATTTAGATTTGTTTTTGGCAAAGCCTATAACGTCGTATCCCTGTTCTTGTAAATACAGCGCAATAGTATGCCCTGCCATCCCGTTACAGCCCAATACTAGAAATCTCATTATTTTTCCTCCAAATTTTTGAGACTCTCTTGTATATAAGTTAATGACAGCAATTTTTCTTTTACCTCTTCTACTGATAACAAATCAGTATTATTACTGTTGAATTCCGATATAAGATTCCTTTTCGCGTTTCCTTTGGTAAAGTACTTATCGTAATTAAGTCCGCGCTTATCGCACGGCACGCGATAGAATTTGCCCATATCGATTGCATTAGCGCATTCTTCGTTTGTCAACAAGGTTTCATAAAGTTTTTCCCCATGACGAATACCAATCACTTTAATATCTTCTTTATTCCCATTAAACAACTCGCATACTGCCTCTGCCTGTGTTTGTATTGTACAAGCAGGCGCTTTCTGTACAAGTATATCCCCGCTTTCACCATGTTCAAAAGCAAAAAGCACCAAGTCAACAGCCTCGTCAAGCGACATGATAAAACGCGTCATTGTAGGTTCGGTAAGCGTGATGGCTTGTCCATTACGAATTTGATCAATCCACAATGGAATTACGCTACCGCGTGAACACATTACGTTTCCGTAACGAGTACAACATATTTTAGTCTTAGTAGTAGTACGAGATTTAGCAACTATTACTTTCTCCATCATAGCTTTGCTTGTCCCCATAGCATTTACAGGATACGCTGCTTTGTCAGTTGATAAACAAATTACAGACTTCACTCCCTCATCTATAGCTGCAGTAAGGACGTTTTCTGTACCTAAAACATTGGTCTTAACCGCTTCTATAGGGAAAAACTCGCAAGAAGGCACTTGCTTCAATGCTGCGGCATGGAAGATATAGTCAACGTTATGCATAGCGTTTTTTACAGATTGAATATCACGAACGTCGCCAATATAAAATTTAATTTTTTCAGCTACCTCAGGCATACGCGCTTGAAATTCATGTCTCATATCGTCCTGTTTCTTTTCATCTCGTGAAAATATACGTATCTCACCTATATCGGTTTCTAAAAAACGATTAAGCACGGCATTTCCGAAAGAACCCGTGCCTCCCGTTATCATTAATGTTTTGTTTTTAAATAAACTCATAAGAAACTCCTTTTAAATGTTAATTTTCTTTTTAGTAATATCGGCAGTCAACTTTCCTGCCTCCGTAATATCGGCTACCCCATAGTATTTTACAACACTTCCCTTATGTCTGAAAACTCTTTTTACATATTTTAAGATTAAAGGACAAATTTTTAATCTAAATGCAATCATTTTCATCTTAAATTTTCCGATTTTATGCGCTTTGGCATGAGCGATTATATCATCTCTGAACTGCGGATATTTCAAATAACATAAAGAATCTAAATACTTGATACTAAACTGTTTATGTCTGTCTTTTTCCTTAAAATCATTAAGGGCTTGCAAAACCGTTTCTCCCCAAATCGTTTCTACTGAATAAATTTCAGGCACCGTCTTATCCCATTTATAGTTGGTATGTCCTCTAAAATGCGGAGCGTCTTCAAGTTTGCCGGTATGCCGTCCAGTTGCGGAATCCGACGAACCGCTTCGAGGGCATATCCCCGATACGGTAACAGGAAACCCAATAGAAAATACGTCGCGACAAACCAACGCTAAGGAAACTGCCATGTAAATATCTGGTGTCAAACCGCCAAAATATTTTCCAGTAACTTCTTTTATATCTTCAAGAATTTGTCTTCTTACTATTCCGTGATATAATCTAGGAATCAAGCATTCTTGATAATCCATACCTCCACGTCTTAATAATAACTTAAGTCCGTCTTTGGGATTTACTTTTTTAAATTTCTTATTTACAAACGAAACGCAAAGAAATCCGTCCTCTGCTTTTTTGAAAATAGGTTGAGAAGAAGGCCAACAGTAAACCGAATTCAAACCCGGTATGATAGCATCGCAATTTCCTTGCTTCGTGAACTTATCTACAATATCCTCAATAAATGGCAACACTCCGTCGTCATCACCGATCATACATATATATTCGCCATCTGCCAAAGACACTGCTTCGCTGAAATTGTCAACAAAAGAAAGTATTCCCGGATGATAATTATATTTAATTTTTTCGTTATTTAATTTAACGATATAGTCAAACAACTCGTTGGTATCGCTGTTATCTTGTATTACGAGTTGCGTGCTTTTAAGATTCAACGACAGGATTTGTTCTATTGCTTCCTTGCAATAAAACTGCCTATTTTTTGTAGGTATTATTATCGATAGTTTATACATATATTCTACCTCTAAGTTTGATTTTGCCAGAAGAATTGATATGGCGTAACATTAAGATATCCTTCCAAGATATTAGGCAAAAACAATGCCAACAGTATAAAGATGCAATACAACACAATCAAATTGCGTTTTTCTTGTGACGAGAAAACGCTTGATTCGCTGTGTATACTATTGGAAAATGCCAATGCAAAATAAGGAATAAAGAAAAACGTCAGCCTTGACGTAATTGTTGTTACATTGCCAAAAGATTGGCAACAAGCTCCTATTGCAACCATAAACAACGCCAAATTATTCTTTTTAACTTTTTTATGATAATAATTCATTGCGTATAACAGCCAGAAAGTCATAACCAAAAACAACCCAAGGAAACCAAAAGTATATTCTTTGTTTAAATAATTTACATACCTAGGGAAGATAACAGGAACAATCAACTTGGCAATCTGTTGAGCAAACAACATTATAGCTACCATAAGTATTGAAAACGCCACAAACCACTTAAACGTAAATCTTTTCTTATAGAATAAAATCATTACAATCATAATCAAAGCCGAAATATGACATATACAGGCAAGCGCTATACTCAAAATAAAACTTATGAATTTCTTCCGTAGCATAGCATCATACGCCACCATCGTAAATGCTATAGCACACATTTGTCTTAATCCTGAAAATGAAAAAACAAATAAACCTAAACCTATGTATATCAAAATAAATATAACAGGATTTTTGGAATTTCTGTATGCAAATCCGCAGACAACAGCATTTATGAAAAGCGATATGACGACAATAAATACCTGCCAGGAGCCACAGAGCTTGTTAATGATCCACATTATGCCTACAAGAGCAGGTTCCATTCGGACGCTGTTGCCATATTGCAAACTCTTTATGAACGATAAGCCATCAATATTGAAAAACGTAATTCGGTATGCCTGTAAATCTACGCCTACTGTGTAAGAGCGCAGCGCCTGCAAAAGAAATAACGCTAAAAATGCGCAAATACAAAAGCGTTTTCTTGCGCGATCAGTTTTATTCCCTATAAGCAGGTTAGCCAAGACTATATAAAATATTAAAACTATATAAATCGCCACACCTTCACCTTTGCCGCATTAACTATTTCTTCCAATCATATCTTGGTATATTGCCAAATACTCTTTTGTCATTCTTTCTTTGGAATACATCTGTTGCCCCATTTCTGCTATTTCTTTCCTGTCAAACTCTTTATTCAAAAACTTTTTAACACTTTCATTAAGTGAATAAACGTCCCCGAAATCCACAAATTCACTAAACTGAGAAATAGATATTTGCTCAGGCGCGCCAGCCTTGAAACCTACAATCGGCGTTCCGCAACACAAACTTTCCGCGCAAACCATAGAGAATGTTTCTCTTCTGCTTGTAAGCAATGTTACATCGGCTAAAGAATAATATTGAGCTAAGGTCGCTTTATCGTATACCGGGCCTAGCATTAAAACGTTTTTAGGTAAGGACGATATTGACTTGTCAAACTCTCCTGCTACTATAAATTTAGCGTTTTCGTCTTTCATCTTCTCCGCAAGTTGCAATAAATAATAGCCGCCTTTTATGTCATCAGGCGAACTACTGAAATAAGGAGTAGCGTGAAAAATTACTTTTTGGGTCGTTAAGTTGTGTTTTTGCTTTAACTGAGACGCATCAATACATTGAAAAGCGTTAGTATCCAATCCATTCATAACTACGGCATGTGTTTTGTCCTTTAAGATCGGAGATTGCATCGCTTGTTCTCTTAACCAAGGCGAAACGGATACCACAGTCAAATTATCAAAACCGTCAAACGCTTTCTTCATCTTTGCCCAAGACTTATGAGTCGCGTCAATAAACCATGAACCGGTCGCCTGTCTAAAGCGAGGACATTTTCCGCAACCCGTCTTGTATTTTTCACAATCAAAATGATGAGAACAGTTTGCCGTATGAATAAATTCTGCATGTAAAGTCAAAACAGTCTTTATATTTTTAGATTTCAACCATTCGATAATTTTGTAAATATTTACAAAGTGACTGTTTATACAATGCAAATGAACTATATCCGGTTTCTCTTTTAAGATCAGTTTTATTATTTGCCTTGTAGAATATCGACAACCGCCGTAAGGCAACCCGAAAATACGAGATAAAAGGTTGTTTATTTTAGAGTACAATTCTCCGCAAACTTTATATATATTTTTTTCGTTTACTTTTTGTCCTCTTCCGTAACATACTACAGACTCTATCCCCGTATGTGACAATTCGTTATGGATATCGGCTACGATTTTACCTGTACTACCTGTTTTAAATACATTATTTATTTGCAATACTTTCATGAATACTCTCCATAATAAGATGCAATTGTTGACTGGTTTTCAGACAGTCATGAAATTCTTTAGCAGTATTTAACCCCATAAATGCAACGCCCTTTATTGTCTGCATATCGGTAAACGCTTTTCCCAACATTAACGGTAATTCCTCTTTGCTTGTTGCTATCAAAGCGCAACCATTCCTAATCAAATGCTGCATAGACGCTACGTTTGACGGTCCGTATGCCAATAAGCAAACTCCGCTACCTAGAGAATCCGCTATCTTTGTAGATACTGAATGTTTAACGTAATCTATGCTTTCTTCATCAAAGGCCTCAGTGTGAAGAAGCAAATCGGCCGAATCCAAAGTTCTTTTAAATTCGTCCCCTACTATAAAACCGCATAATTCTATAGATTTTGCAACCCGCAATTTATCAAGAATTTCTTCATTATTTTCAGACGTGTAAATTTTTAATTTATAATCGCTTCCCAATTCAGTATTTAACTTGTCCAACGCCTGTCCTATTTCTGCTAAAGAATTAAATCTATTGCATCTTATATTACCTAAATATGAAATCGAATTCACTTCTTTTTTCTCTTCAACGGTCTTGGCAATAGGATAATTAGAACCCGTCATAATTGTAGTGATAGGCGCATTAAACTCCCGAGCATAGGCATCTTGCAATTCTTGACAAATCGTAATAATGTGTTTAGAATTATTGAGTAACTTTCTAATTTTACGATGCAAGGAGAAAAGTTGAATATGTTTTAATACTCCGCCCTTTTTCTTAACAAAATAGTATTCGTCACATATATACGTGTCTATAATAAACATCACCAAGCCCACTAGACAGAGGCTGATGTCATAAGCAGACTTCATATATAAAAAAAAAACTTATGGGGGGCGGCGCGGCGGG
>CAMWIL010000055.1 GCA_947174325.1 uncultured Clostridia bacterium | reverse complement strand
TTATTCTCCTTAACATATTAACTATAACATAAATTTGCCAGCTTGTCTATTGCTTAAATATAAAATTCTTTTTTAATCTGCAATTAAATTTAAAGTGAGTTATATAAAAATTTTTGTTTTACATAATAATTTTCGCTTTGCTTATACTACTTTCGGAGGTCAATATGAAAGAAACGGGAATAGTGAGAAGAATTGACGAACTCGGCAGAGTAGTCATACCCAAAGAGTTGAGAAAGGTGCTTAAACTCAAAGAAGGGGAGTTGTTGGAGATCTTTACCAATGACAAAAGCGAGTTGGTATTCAAGAAATACAACGAGGTCGGCGCAACGCAGGATCAGCTTGACGTGATAAGCAAGATACTTTATAAAAACACGGGCAAGGAAGTAGCCATTTGCGACACGAGCAGTATACTTTCGCACTGTGGCGGAAAGGATGAACTGCAAGGCGAGGACATCAGCGAAGAGCTGTACGGAGTGCTTGACGATCGCAAGGCTAGACTTATTAAGGACAGAACCGTAAGGCTTGCCGACGATACTGACAAGGCAAAGGGAGAGCAGTATATCGTGCCTATAATTTCAAGCGGAGATCTTTACGGCGGTATAATTCTTTCGGCGGACAAGTTGGGCAGCGTTGATATGGCGCTTTGCGACGCAATGGCGCAGTATTTGACTTACAATATAGGTTGATATGAAAAAGAGGTCTTTCGCTTGCGGCGCGATAATTCTTGCGGTTTGCAGTATTCTTGCAAAACTTTTGGGCGGGGTGTACCGTATCGCGCTTACTTCCGCGCTCGGCGCAGAGGGAATAGGATACTATCAGTTGGTATTTCCCTTTTTCGCTTTGGCGCTTGCGATAAGCAGCAACGCGATACCTGTTACGCTCTCAAGACAGATATCGGGCGAACTTGCTCTGGGCAAGGGCGGATCTGTCAGATGGCTGATGAAAAAAGCGCTTATCTATGCGATAGCGGCGGGTTTTGTCGGCATGATTTTTACAATAGCGCTCTCTCGGCTTATGTCAAGCGCGCAGTCACAAGCCGGAGTATATATATGTTATATTGCCATTTCCCCTGCGATAGTTTTTGTCGCGGTAGCAAACGTCTTTAAAGGATGGTTTTTGGGACATGGCAATACGACTCCCGCCGGCATAAGCCAGATCGTCGAGGTCGTCGCAAAACTTGCGATAGGTCTTTTGATAGTAGGCGCAATGCAAAGCCGAGGTCTTATGCAAGCGGTCGCAGGCGGTTTGCTGGCGGTGAGTATAAGCGAATTCATTTCTTTGCTTGTGGTATTTATTTGGTATCTTGCAGCGGGCAAGGAGGAACGCAGGCTCAAAGCCGAGCAGTCCGATAGCAGATTTTTTGCCACGTTTTTGCCTATTACGGCGAGCGGACTTATCTTTCCTTTTATAGCTTTTATAGACAGTATAATGGTCGTCAATTTGTTGAATTTCGGCGGACATTCAAACGCGGTCAGTCAATACGGAATTTTGACCGGACCGGTCGCATCGCTTATCAATATGCCGATAGTGCTTGCCATGTCCATTTCCGTAGCGATAGTGCCCGCTATAGCAAGCGCGATGTCGGGATACGACGTGGTCAGCGTGAAGAGCAAGACGGCTTCGTCTATCAAGATGTGTCTTATGATATCAATGCCGTTTTTCGTAGGGGCGATACTTGCGTCGGCAAGTTTGACAAGACTTTTGTATCCCACGCTTGACGGCGGACAAAAAGATTTGACTTCTTATCTTTTGGCGGTCATGTCCGTCAATATAATCGTGTTGTCGTTGCTCGAAGTGCTCAACGCAGTATTGCAGGGTATCGGAAGACTTCGTCCCGTGCTTATCAATATCGCTATAGGCGGAGTCGTAAAAATCATACTCGAATTGATACTCGTTCCGCGCTTTGGAATAGTGGCGAGCGGACTTTCGACGATAACGTTTTATTTGATCGCGTTGGTTCTCAACGGCGCTCAATACAATACTTTGGTCGGCAAAAATTTAAATCTATTCAAAAGTATTAGTAAAATCTTGCTCTCGGGTGCTATAATGTCATTGTCGATCATACCGACGGTGTTCATTACCAACGACGTGTTGGCGTTGATCTATACGGCGCTTGCGGGCGGAAGCGTATATTTCATCTCATTGCTTCTCACGCGAGCGGTCGACGAAAGAGAGGTGGCGATGTTGCCTCTCGGCAATAAATTATCCCGATTGCTTAGCAAGCTGGGATATTTCAAGGAGAGAAAGAATTATGATAACGGTAGTGGCGTTGGGATGCCGTAGAGGGCAGATAACTCTTGAAGGAGCTAAGACGATAGAGAGCGCGGACAAGATCTTTGTCAAGACCGCGCTCACCGATACATACGATTATTTTAAAGACAAGGGAATTGAAAACGTTCCGCTTGATTTCATCTATGAGAATTCACAGGATTTTGACGATCTCGACAAAAGTATAGTGGAGTATATTACGAAGCAAGACGACGGCTCAAACGTCGTATATTGCGTCAACGGAAGCGGTTATGACGACAGATCGGTCATTGCGCTTTCGCAAGTATGCCACGTCAAGATAATTCCATCGGTGTCGGCAGGTACGATAGGCAATAAGCCTAGCGTAGCGCAAATAACCGTCAGCGCGTACGAGCTTGTCAATATGCGCGGTTTCAATTACGATACCAGAATGTCGCTTTCCATCACCGACGTTGACAACGATTTTATTGCGGGAGAGATAAAACTCATACTGCAAAACATACTTGGCGACGAAGAAAATATTTTGTTCAACAACGAAGAAATCCCCGTATACGAACTTGACAGACAGAAAAAATACGACTATTCTACGATAGTCGGAGTTACGCCTAAAAAACTCGTTGAGAAGAGCAGATTCAACTTTTCTGATCTTTGCGAGATAATGAAGATATTGAGAGGCGAGGGCGGTTGTCAGTGGGACAGGGCGCAGACGCACCAAAGCATTAGAGAAAACGCGATCGAAGAAGCGTACGAACTCGTCGACGCTATCAACAACGAAGATATCGACAATATGATAGAAGAGAGCGGCGATTTAATGTTGCAGAGCGTATTCCATTGCGCCATAGCGGAAGACTGCGCGGAGTTTAATACCGAAGACGTATTGAGCGGTATCTGTCAAAAACTCATCGATAGACACACGCATATATTCGGAGACGTGGTAGCCAACACGCCCGAAGAAGCGTTGAAGGCTTGGGACGCGGCAAAAGCTAAGGAGAAAAAGTATTCGTCTGGAAGCGATAAGATAGATAAGATAGCAAAGTCATTGCCGGCTTTATTGAGAGCGTACAAAGTCCAAAAAGCCGTAGCTAAGACGGGATTTGAGTTTGAGAATTTCGAGCAGGTTTTGGAAAAGATAGACGAAGAAAAAACAGAATTTTGCAAAGCCAACAACGCTGACGAATTGGAAGACGAAGGCGGCGATTTGCTTATCGCCGTCGTCAACGCTTTGAGATGGAAGGGCGTCGATCCGGAAGTCGCGTTGTCGCGCTCGGTAGAGAAATTTTCGAGAAGATACGAATACGTGGAAAGTCATTGCTCAGGCGATATCAAATCTAAGAGTATGGACGAGCTCAACGCTCTTTGGGAGGAAGCAAAAATTGCCGAAAAGAATTGATTTCAAAGGCGTAGTTTTCGCTCCTATCGCAGGATATAGCGACGTAGGTATGCGCAGACTCTGCGCTATGCGCGGAGCCGATATGACCGTTACCGAAATGATCTCGGCAAAAGGACTCGTATACGGAAGCGATAAGACGGAAGATCTATTGCATACGACTGACAGCGAGAAGATCAAATGCGTACAGATATTTGGAAGCGAGCCGTATTTTATATCCAAAGCAGTCGAACATAAGGCGCTCGAAAAATTCGACGTTATAGACATCAATATGGGATGTCCCGTGCCAAAGATAGTAAAAAACGGCGAGGGAAGCGCTTTGCTTGAAAATATACCGCTGGCTATGCAAGTCGTCAAAGCGGCGAGGATAGCGGGCAAACCCGTTACCGTCAAATTTAGATTGGGAGTGACGGCAGATAAGTTGCTCGCAGTAGACTTTGCCAAGGCTATGCAGGACGCGGGCGCAAGCGCGATAACCGTCCACGGCCGCACGAGAGAACAGATGTATTCGGGCGTTGCCGACTGGGATGAGATAGCAAAAGTCAAGAAAGCCGTGGAGATACCGGTATTTGTCAACGGCGATATAGTTGATAAAAAAAGTTATGACAAGGCAATGCAAATCACCGATTGCGACGGCGCAATGATAGCGAGGGGCGCGCTCGGCAATCCCAAGATATTCAGCGATATTAAGGGCTTGGAGATAAAAGATTATTCGCTTAAAGAAGATATAATTTTGCATTTGGATACGATGCTTTCATTCCATCACGAAAATTACGTCGCCGCGAATTTCAAAAAGCATTTGGCTTATTATTGCAGAGGAATGAGAGGACAGAAAGAAATAAAACTTGCCGCGTTCGCTTGCAAAAGCGCGGACGATATACGTCAAGTGATAGAGAGGTATTTTGTATGATAAACGTAGTCTTGGTGAATCCCGAGATCCCCAACAACACGGGCAACATAGTCCGCACGTGCGCCGTAACGGGCGCGAAACTACATATTATCGAGCCGTGCGGATTCAGCTGGGAAGACAAATATTTGAAGCGCAGCGGTCTTGATTATTGGGAGATATCCGACGTCAACAGATATGAAAATATGCAGGCGTTTTTGCAAGCAAATTTCGGCGACGACGCGGATATGAGCGAAAACGTCGCGATCGCGGTCAAAAATACCAAGATCAATTCAGGCAGGCAATTTTTCTTTGCTTCGACGAAGTCCGATCACAACCATACCGACGTAAAATACGATGAAGATTGTTGGGTGTTTTTCGGAAGAGAAACAAAAGGACTTGACGAAGAGCTTTTGTTTGAAAATTACTCCGATTGCATAAGAATACCGATGAGAGAACAAGCTCGTTCGCTCAATCTTGCCAACAGCGTGGCGATTATAATCTACGAGTACCATAGACAATTCGCTTATAAAGGTCTCAGCGAAGCGGGAAAATTGAGGAACTACGACACGGAGAAAAAATGATTTATCGGCTTTTGTCGAAGAGTAAAAAATTGATTGTAAATTGAATATCGCAATGATATAATATTGATATAGACCGTCGGTCTTTCCGACGCGATTTTAGAGGAGATTTATGTATAAGGATACTTACAAAGAGTGGCTTGCCAACGTGGACGGCGAGCAGAAACAGGAACTTTTGGCGATAGCTGACGACGATAAAGAGATAAAAGAAAGATTTACGTTGCCGTTGGCGTTCGGTACTGCGGGTATGAGAGGTACGATATGTATGGGTATCTCGAATATGAACGAGTACACCGTAGCAAGAGCGACAAAAGGTTTGAGCGATTATATAAATTCGCTTGGCGGCGATAAGGCAAAAAGAGGCGTCATCATTTCTTACGACACGAGAAGAAAATCGTTCGAGTTTGCGTTGACGTCGGCAAGAGTATTGGGAGCAAACGGCATCAAGGTTTATTTGTTTGAAAACGTAAGACCCGTGCCGATGTGTTCGTACGCCGTAAGGCATTTGAACTGCATAGCGGGTATTATGATAACCGCAAGCCACAATCCAAAAGAGTATAACGGATATAAAGTATACGGCGAAGACGGCGCGCAAATGTCGCCCGAAGCGACGGCAGGCGTTGTGAAGTATATTCAGAATACGCCTTATTTCGGACTTGCCAAAGAAGCAGTCAAGTCGGAAGCGCATAAGGATATCGAGGGTAAAGACAATTATTCGCTCAGCGAGCATATCACTGTGATAGGCAAGAGTCTCGACGATAATTATTACGCGCAGATTTCCAAACTTTCGCTGTCAAAAGACGCGGTAGAAAAAGTAGGAAAAGATATAAAGATAGTATACTCGCCGATACACGGATCGGGATATATTCCCGTGACGACAATGTTGGCGAAAATGGGAATATCCGTCTCTGTCGTAGAGCAGCAGAAATATCCCGACACGGAGTTTTCCACCGTCTCTATTCCCAATCCGGAGCAGCCCGAAGCGCTTAAAATGGGTATAGATCTGGCGAATAAAATGGGAAGCGATATTGTGATAGGCACTGATCCCGATTGCGACAGAATGGGTATCGCGATAAGAGATAACGAAGGCAAGTTTATGCTTCTCAACGGCAACCAGATAGGCGCTATGCTTATGGATTACATACTGATGCGCCATAAGCAGGAAGGCGCTTTGCCAAAAAACAGCGCGGTGGTCAAGACGATCGTTACGACGCGTCTTGCGGATAAGATAGCGAGAAGCTACGGCGCAGAGGTATTTGACGTGCTTACAGGCTTCAAGTTTATAGGCGAGAAGATAAAAGAATGGGAGAGCAGCGGCGAATATACCTTTATGTTTGGATATGAGGAGAGTTACGGTTATCTTTCCGGTACTCACGCAAGAGATAAGGACGCGGTAGTCGCAAGTATGCTTTTTGCCGAAATGACTTGCTACTATACCTCTAAAAATATTTCTTTGTATGACAAACTCAACGAGTTGTTTGAAAAGTTCGGTTATTTTGTAGAGACGTCGAAATCGATCGCGTTCAAAGGTCTTGACGGTATGGAAAAGATGTCGAATATAATGGAAGAGTTCAGAAAGAACGATCTTTTAGTTGTAAACGGCGTTGAAATGAAGAGCAAGACAGACCTTATGGCAGGCACTGTGAGCTATTTTGAAGACGGCAGGATAGAGATGAGCGACCTTCCGCAAACCAACGTTATCAAATACGAATTTGGCGATGACGAATGGCTTTGTATCCGCCCTAGCGGTACGGAACCGAAACTCAAAATCTACGTATCGACTAAAGCCGAAAGTAAGCAGGCGAGCGAAGAACGCAATTTGGGCTTACAGCAAGCTATTTTGGATAAAATACAGTAAAATAAAAGATTTTTCTTAAAGTTTAGACGGTAGAGCTCGTATTTGCGTACTACCGTCTTTTTTACTTTCTTACTTTTTCACTCTTCACTTTTCACTTATTCACAGAGCGGTCAGTTCGTCAAGAAGTTCTCTCAAAATGGTGACGTGAAGTTCTTCGTCTTTTACTATTCTCAGCATAAGCTCGCTCAAAGTGGGATTTTTGACGCAAGCCGCGGCGCGGGAGTGGTTGGCTATCGCTTGCTTTTCCGTCATAATGTCATGTTGAAGAAAAGCGACGGGATTTTTGACGTAATTTACGTTTGCGCCCGACCAAAAACACGTTGAGCCGCCTATTATCGGATCTCCGCCCATTTTGGCGATGGCTTCGCCGAGCAACGCGTGGTGGCGCATTTCCGTTAGAGCCAAACCTTTAAGCGCTTGCGAGAGTCTTTTATTGTTATTAGCGGTTATGTAATGTTGGTATAGATATTGCATAACCGCCGTCATTTCGCCGGTGCGACCGCAATAATCGTCTACGATACACTTAACGTCTCCCGGATAAAAAGGTTCTTCCAACTCTGGGTATGGAAGATCAAGCGAATATTTATTGTCAAGCATAATTTTCTCCTCAATAATTGATTTGACGGGTGAGTGTCATATTTCAGTCTATGACGGCAATAATATTATTGGTTACATCAGACGGAACAAAAAACGGGCGATCGAGGTAAAAATCATACAATTTTATATTTTTATCAAAAAATCGTTGAAATTTCTAAATTGTTATGATATTATATTATGGCAGTCGTATCTGACTGGGAGGATATATAATGAATTTATTGTTTTTATTGGGAGATTCGCTCTTTCCCTATCAAGTATATAATTGGCTTAGACCGTTGCTGATGATGTTGATGCTTTTGTCGGGCATTGCAACTATTGTCATAATAATGATGCAAAAGCCGCAAAATGATAATATCGGCGTGATCGGCGGTCAGGAATCGGACTCTTATTCCAAGAAGAACAAGTCAAGGTCAAAAGAGAGCATTTTGAAGAAATTGACGATCACGGGCGCGGTGTTGATGGCGTTCTTCGCAATATTCTTCTTTATCACCTTCATACAGGTATAAGAAACGAAACAGCCTAACACCCGACGCCGTCGGGTGTTTTTTTCTTAACAAGGACTAAAAAACTATGTCAATAAAATTGATCGACAACAACAAAAAAGCTTATTTCGATTACTTCATAGAAGATACCTATGAGGCAGGCGTCGCTTTGGTCGGTTGCGAGGTCAAGTCGATAAGATTGGGACAGGTCAATATAAAAGACGCGTTTTGTACTATCAAAGGCAACGAAATATTCGTAATGAATATGCACGTCAAACCTTATGAAAAGGGAAGTTATTACAACGTGGAAAGCAAACGACCGCGAAAGCTTCTTCTTCATAGACGGGAGATAGATAAATTAAGAGGCGCGGTGACGCAGAAGTCTTATACGATCGTGCCTACGAAGATATATTTCCGTCAAGGCTTGGTCAAAATGGAGATCGCGCTTGCAAAAGGTAAAGAGTTGCACGATAAGCGCAAATCAATAGCTGAAAAGGAAGTAAAAAGAGAAATTCAAAGAACTATAAAACAGTACAACAGTTGACGTTGTCAAAGGAGAGAAAATATGAAAAGGATCGAGACGGTATGCGTGCAGGGAGGTTACGTTCCCGCCAACGGAGAACCGAGACAAGTGCCTATAATACAAAGCACGACGTTCAAATACGATACAAGCGAACAGATGGCAAAACTCTTTGATTTGGAAGAGTCGGGATATTTTTATACAAGGTTGCAAAATCCTACCAACGATTACGTCGCAAAGAAGATTTGCGAGCTTGAAGGCGGCAGCGCGGCGATGCTCACTTCGTCCGGACAAGCGGCAAATTTCTATGCGGTATTCAATATAGCAAGCTGCGGAGATCATATAGTTTCGTGTTCGACGATATACGGCGGCACGTACAATCTTTTTGCTGTCACTATGAAGAAGATGGGTATAGAATTTACGTTTGTAAAACCCGATTGCACCGACGAAGAGCTTGAAGCGGCTTTCCGTCCGAATACCAAAGCGGTGTTCGGCGAAACGATCGCAAACCCTGCCGTAAGAGTATTCGACATAGAAAGATTTGCAAAGTTTGCGCATAAGCACGAAGTACCGCTTATTGTCGACAACACTTTTGCTACGCCTATAAATTGCAGACCGTTGGAGTGGGGCGCTGATATAGTGACTCATTCTACCACCAAATATATGGACGGACACGGCGCGGGCGTCGGCGGAGCGATAGTAGACGGAGGAAAATTCGATTGGACGAAAAATCCCGATAAATTCCCCGGTCTTTGCTATCCTGACGATAGTTATCACGGAGTCGTCTATACCGAGAGGTTCGGTCTTGGCGGCGCGTACGTAACCAAGGCCACCGCTCAACTTATGAGAGATTTCGGCTCTATTCAGTCGCCGCAAAACGCGTATATCCTCAACTTAGGTTTGGAAAGCCTTGCCGTAAGAATGGAAAGACATTGCGCCAACGCGCAAAAGATCGCAGAATTTTTGCAAAGCCACAAGAACGTAGCTTGGGTGACGTATTGCGGACTTAAAGACGATAAGTGTTACGAACTCGGACAGAAATATTTGAAAAACGGTTCGTGCGGAGTATTGAGTTTTGGAGTAAAAGGCGGAAGAAAAGCCGCTGAGGAAGTAATGAAACATCTCAAAACCATAGCTATCGAAACTCACGTTGCGGACGCTCGCAGCTGTTGTTTGCATCCTGCAAGCGCAACGCATAGACAGATGAACGACGAAGAATTGGCAAACGCAGGCGTTTCGCCCGAGCTTATTCGTTTGTCGGTCGGCATTGAGAACGCAGACGATTTGATCGAAGACTTGGATCAAGCGCTCAACGCTCTTAATAAATAACCTAACTTACCTGATTTGCAAAAAGGTTTTTGCAGATCTAGACGAATACCGAATTATTCGGTAAAGGAGTAACAATATGCCCATAGTAATACCAAAGGAATTACCAGCATTCGATATTTTGACGAAAGAGAAGATTTTCGTTATGCCTAAGGCAAGGGCGAACGCTCAGGATATACGTCCGATCGAGATCGCCATTGTCAATCTTATGCCTACGAAGATAGATACGGAAACGCAACTTATGCGATTGCTCGGCAACTCTATGTTGCAGATAAACGTAACTTTGGTAAATATGGATTCCTATATTTCAAAAAACACGCCTCAAAGTCATATGCAAAAATTTTACAAGGTGTTTGACGAGATAAAAGACAGATACTTTGACGGTATGATAATCACGGGCGCGCCCGTGGAGACGATGGATTTTGACAAAGTCGCGTATTGGAAAGAATTGACGGAGATAATGGCTTGGTCGGATAGCCACGTGACTTCGACGATACATATTTGTTGGGGAGCGCAGGCAGGACTTTATTATCACTACGGTATAGAAAAAGTCGCTTTGGATTCCAAACTTTTTGGTATTTACGAAGTGCGCGCGGAAGATAAGTACGATTCTCTTCTCAAAGGTATGAACGATAAAATGTTTATACCGATGTCCAGACATACGTCAATAGATGAAGATAAGTTGAGAAATACGCCAAAGCTCAAAGTTCTTGCAAGCGGAAAGGAGTGCGGTATTGCGATAGTAAAGAGCGTTGACAATAAGAGATTTTTCCTCACGGGTCACAGCGAGTACGATCGTACCACTCTAAAAAAAGAATACTTGCGCGATTTGGAAAAGGGCTTAGATATACAAAAACCTATCAACTATTTTGAAGACGACGGACTTTACAATATTGACCTCAGTTGGCGCAGTACTGCCCATTTGCTTTTCAACAACTGGCTTAACTACTACGTATACCAAGTCACGCCTTATGTTTTGTTCGGCGGAAAGTGAAATAGCAAAAAAGAAAGCGATAGATTTTTCGTCAGTTGAGCATAGAAAAAAGTTTCTCGTACTTGCCGTACGAGAAACTTTTTTTTATGTGTCTAAATGGCGGAAAAGATCACGCTTTACTTTTGTCTATATTCGCTTTCCGCTGAACGTTTTAGGTTAATATTCTACTGATACCGCCAACAGAGCAGAGCATTTAAATTTAGATGGAAGGTGTTACAAAGTGCGGAATGGGTGTAATATTGAGAAATAAATATCGTAACTTCTTCACTATTAACTTTTCACTTTTCACTCTTAATTAATAACTAATTATTAGTAGTGTATGGCTTATAAGTGTATTTTGCAATTATTTTAGCCATATTTTTTAGCGATAGCGAAAAAGAATTCGCGAATTAGCTAAACCAAAAACTATGAGCAAATAATTACAAAACACACTTAGCCGCCC
>CAMWIL010000054.1 GCA_947174325.1 uncultured Clostridia bacterium | reverse complement strand
TGGCGCCCTCAATAGGACTCGAACCTATGACACTGCGGTTAACAGCCGCATGCTCTACCGACTGAGCTATAAGGGCTTATTGCTGTTTAGCATATTTATATTAAGGTATAAAAGAGCGAATGTCAAGTATTTTTTCCGCAATTTTACAAATTTTATTCTTGACAGAATTTACTCTCCGTATTATTATATGCAGGAAAAAGATACTTTGCCTCTTTCAAATTGTTTTTATTATATCGCAAGATTTTTTCAACGAGTCTATGGTTTTGGTTTCTATTACCGCAGACGCGTCTAATCGTTTTGCCAAATCGATATACTTAGGTATGTTTATCTCCCCCTCGCCCAATACTAAGTGGTCGCGCTCGCGCGTAGCGTCGTGGATATGAAAATGACGAAGTTTGTTTATATTATTCATAATAAATTCTTCGTCGCTGCCGCCTATCGCATAATTGTGTCCTATATCAAAAGTCAGTCCAAACGCTCTGCTCTGCAACAAAATTTCTAGCGCTTGGATTTGAAAATTCTCGTAACCATTGGAATTTTCTATACATATCAAAATATCGCTCTCACCTATCGCTTTTTCGCAAATATTACGAAAAACTGCTATACTGTCCAAATACTTATCTAAATATTTTTCAAATAAGTAAACTCTTCCGCTTGGCAAAGTGAAGTATACGCCTTTGGACATATGCATATTTATGATACGCGCATTGACGCGCTTGGCAATTTCTATCGTATCTTCTACAGTCCTCAAATACGCTTTTGAGATATAAGGATTAAAATCGCTTACGTTGGTGTTTTCGTCAAGATGAATCGAATACGTTATGCCGTATTTACCCGCTAACGCATTGAATAGATCAACGTCGATTTTGTCGTGTTGATATTGCGGCAGATTCATATTCAATTCCACAAAACTCAGCCCGAGATCTCGGCACAACTTAGCGCAGTCTTGGATTTCGTTTGTTTCTATGAGAGTAGGCATTCCGTAAATCATTTTTCACCTCTATTCCAACTCGTACACTGCCGCTTCGTATTCTCGTAGAGTCATATTCTCAGGCGCAGGGCGAGAATCGGAATAATTACTCAGCGCTAGATTAGCATTTGTAAAAGTCAATTCCTTCGGCATTTTGAATTTAACCGGTTTGTTCTTGTAATTTACAAGCACGAAAAGTTTTCTGCCTTGATATTCTCTTATATATGCAAAGATATTTTTATCCTTAGGATATACGAGCGAAAATTCTCCGTTTATGATCACGTCTTTTCCTTTTCTGTACGCTATAGCCTTGCGGTAGAAGTTGAGCAAACTGTCCTCTCTATTTTCATTATCGGCTACGTTGATTTCTTTATAATTTGGATTGACCAACATCCACGGCTTTGTAGTCGAAAAACCTGCGTTCTCTCCGTCCGTCCATTGCATAGGCGTACGCGCGTGATCTCTCGCTCTTTTAAGCATAACCTTTTTGGCGTACGGCATAAGCGGCGGAAAATACTTCTTTATAAGCTGGAATACTCTCGTTGCCATTATATCCAAATAATCTTCTTCTTTGAAGTTGCAATTTGTCATTCCGATTTCCTGCCCTTGATAAATATACGGGGTCGCTCTCATAAAGAGCATAGAAGTAGCAAGCGCCATACCCGCAAGCTCTCTTTTATCTTTATAGTCGCCTACAAATCTGGGCAGACAGCGCGGTTGATCGTGGTTTTCCAAAAATATCGTAGGCTGACAGGTTTTGGGAAGTTGTTGCCATCTGTTCAATATCTTCTTGTATTTTGCGAGATTGAATTTTCTCGGCAGCACGTCCATTGCGAAATCTACGCCCATGTGATCGAAACTAAATACCGTATCGAGTTCTTCCACTCTCTCGTCAATGGCTTCGCCCGCGTTGTCTGGAGTGATACCTATCGACTCGCCGACGGTCATTGAGTCGTATTTGGAAAAACTTCTCTGATTGAGTTCGTGCATATACTCGTGATAATGCGGACCGACCGTGTATTTTTCCTGTCCGATAATTGGAAATTTCACCTTGCCGTTTGGCAAACCTTTTTGTTTGGATATATACGTAATTACGTCACAACGAAAACCGTCTACGCCGAGATCGAACCAATAGTTGCAAATATCCGCGACCTCCTGCCTGACCTTTGGATTTTCCCAGTTGAGATCGGGTTGTTTTTTAGAAAATAAATGCAAATACCACTCGCCGCTCTCTTCGTCATATTCCCACGCAGGACCGACAAAATTAGACGTCCAGTTGTTGGGCGGTTTTTTGCCGTTCTTTCCTCTGCCCTTGCGCCATATATAATAATCGCGATACTCGCTGTCTTTATTTCTGCTCTCGACAAACCACGCGTGTTCGTCAGACGTATGGTTGACCACAAGATCCATTACGAGCCGTATACCGCGAGCATGCATGCCGTCCAACATCTCTTTCCAATCGTCTAGCGTGCCGAACTCGTCCATTATATCTCTGTAATCGCTTATATCGTAGCCGTTGTCGTCGTTGGGCGACTTATATACGGGAGAAAGCCAAACGGCGTCCACGCCAAGGCTCTTGATGTAATCGAGCTTGGAAATAATTCCTTTAATATCGCCTATTCCGTCGCCGTTGCCATCGCAAAAACTGCGCGGATAGATTTGATAGATAACTGCGTCTTTATACCATCTTGTCTTCATAATTCCACCTTATCGTCTTCCAGACTTTCGCCTGTTATTTTATATCTCGTGCTTGCAAAAGTAAGCGCGTATACGTTCTTTGCTTTTGCTTTTATTAGGATCTTTGCCAACTCACTCAACGTGCTGCCCGTTGTCATTACGTCGTCCACAATAAGTATTCTTTTATCAACGACGTCTTGCGGCTTTGTCACTTGATAAACGCCTTGGACGTTTTCTTCTCTTTCCTTGCCGGAGAGTTTTGCCTGTTCGCTGTTCTGCTTGATTTTAGCAATGATATCCGTCCTGATTTCAAGGTCATAATGCTCGGCTAATTTTTTAGATATCGCTTCCGCTTGATTATATCCGCGTTCTTCTTGCCTTTTCTTCATAAGAGGTACGGGAATGATAAAGTCCGCGTTGACGTCCTTGAAACATTCTTCATATCTGTCTATGAGAAAATTGGATACGTATTTTGCAAAATACTTTCTGTGACCGAACTTCAATCCGCGCGCTATCTCTTTTGCCTTATCGTCATATACTACGCACGATCTCGCAAAATCAAAATACCGCAAATGGTTTTGGCAAGTCAGACAATAGTCCGCTTCATTCAGTTGTAATCTTCCGCACTTCTTGCAAATTCTATCCTTGACAAAAGTCATCTCTTTCAAGCACTCGGGACAGAGACCGTAGCGCGACTTATCCCGCAACTCTTTATCGCAAATAATGCAATTATATTTGTCCACGAAAATTTCAAGAAGTACCCTCTCGAAAAAATCTTTTGTCTTTTTCTTCATTCTCGTTCCTGTTGAGTATATATCACGTTTAGTATAACACATCTTGACTTTCTTATCAATAGACTTGTCAAAACAATTCTTTTTCCGCCAACAAAACGACGACAATTTTTGTACGAAAACTTTTGATAAATTTATTGATATGAGAAAATAATTGTGCTATAATATCGGCAGACGTCAAAAGAAATGATTATTTCTCCCCCAATCCGTCCGACTTTTTATCAACAATATCTGGGTGTGGCGCAGTTTGGTAGCGCGCTTGTCTGGGGGGCAAGAGGCCGCTGGTTCAAGTCCAGTCACTCAGACCATTATTGGCAAGTATTGCCTATTACTGTACAAGCAAAAATGAGAGGAAGACCTCTCTTTTTTGTTTGTCGAGTTTTTGCAATCTTGCCGCTTCTCTTCGTGTATAAGGCAAAAAAGAGAGTTTGCACTCTCTTTTTGTATTATATTTATTAATTGCTCGCTGCGATATCTTAATCTTTCATTAAATTATTGTTGTCAGTCTTTTCAAGAGGATCAAAATATTTTTCCTCGCTTACGGAATTATCGTCTGAAAAATATTCGCTGTCTTGCTTCGTCTGCTTATTATCGCTATCTTCTCCAATATTTCTTATCGACATATCTTCTTCGGTATCTGTGACGTCGCCTAAGATATGTAACTTGCCTTCCTCCCTAGCAATTTCATCCGCATTGACTGCCGTTGCTTTGAGCTGTTCAACTATCGCAGCGTGCTTTCTCTTGTCCAAATCGTAGAATATCAAACATATCAACATAAGCGCGCTTGATACTACAGAAATCCACAGCGCAACGTTGCCGTAATTTTCAGCTATAGTGATGTATTGTTCTTCAAGAACAAATTCTTCCACACCCGGCGGAACTTGATAATTAGCAGGGTTGAATTCCATCTTAGACTGGATGATTGCAGGTATTATTGCCGCAAATTGAGCAACAACCGCAGTAAGCGAATATGCAAACGTCTGTATAAAGCCTTCAAGTCTATATCCGCTTTTGGCTTGTTGTAAATCCCCTATCTCCGAAAGTATAAGCGGCTGTAAACTTCCAAGCGCATTGAACAAAGATACAAATCTTAGGAACGTTATTACGTAAGGCGACCAACTTCCCTGCGGAAAATTCTGAAATCCTATCAACGCCAACACTAAATTACCCACAACGTTACAGCCTTGCCAAAATAGCAAGATCGTACGGTTGTTGAACTTTCTCGTCATCCAAGGCAATAATATCATATTCGGCGTAGCCGCGAAACCCACGAATAAAGAAAGTCCTCCGATAAGCGCCACGGCGGTGTTGACGTCCGCAGCGTATTTTACTCTTGCCAAAACGTCCCAACAAAGATCTATGGTATTTTTCAAACTGCCAAGACATATCGCAAGCGTAAGTATCATCAAAGGTCTGTTTTTGACGATCATCCTCAAGCCTTCAATAGCGGATACTTTTTCCTTTTTCTCCTCTTCTTCCGTAACGAAAACTCTCTCTTTCACGCCAAGAAGAGCAATTACGCAAACTATACCCAACACAGCGCTAAGCACACCGTAAATTCTTCCTGCCACAATATCGCCTTTCCAGGCTATAACAACGCCTCTGACGGCATTCATTATTGTTGGAGCAAATCCCATTACAAGTCCGATAGGCGACCAAATATCCGCTCTTTCCTGTTGGTTGGGAGTGAATACGCCCGGAAACATATTGAACGTATTAAACCACAAATTCCATAAAAAGATGGTAGGCGTACAGAACATATATACGTAGATGATTCTTTGAGTTTGGGTAAGAGAATCGGGACTCCATACCGCAAACACTCCCAAAATCGCGACTACCGGCGCTAAAAACAATATATAAGGTTTGTATCTGCCGAGCTTTGTCTTTGTGCGTTGCATCATTTTGCCGTACAACGGCGTAAAAATCAGCGCAAGTACGCTTGCCGCCAAATACATTAACGTCGCATGCAAAGTTCCGGAATTACCCATATTATATAAAATCGGAACGTAGCTTATAGTAATGTAAATCGAAATAAAATTGGCTATAAAACTTACGCCGAGGCTGGAAACGCCGAGACGCAAAATTTCTTTGAGGTTGAGAAACCTTCCGCTAGGAGGTTCTTTCCAAAATCTTTTAAGATTGCTGCCGAGAGATTGTTTTTTCATTGAATAATTTTCCCCTTACGTATTTGATTATACAGTGAAATTTCCTTACCCGTCAATACTCATTTTAAATTTCTTAAATAAAAATTAAAAAAGTTTATTTAATTTCGTTAATCCTTATATTAATCGGATAATGACCATTTCCTTAAAGTTTAGACTACAATGATTTTTGCTCCTATACAACGTAAAAATAAGCGCCTGCTTTTCTGTTGAAGTAAGACGCTTTTTGTTTATTATTAATACTACGAAATATGAAATCAAAATATGAATGGGCTATTAATACCAATCGTGTTTTTCATTTCTATCAAGCGCGGCAATTGCGTTCATTTCCGCTTCCGTCAACTCAAAATCGAATATAGAAATATTTTCAAGTATATGCGCGGGATTGCTTGAACCGGGAATTGCGACTACACCGCGTTGTAAGTGCCAACGCAAAATTACTTGCGCGGAAGAAACGTCGTGAGCTTTCGCTATCTCTGTAATAGTTCTGTCAGAAAGTAACGAGGCTGTATAACCTCTGCCTCCGAGCGGATACCACGCTTGCATTACAATACCGAGATTATGCATATACGGCACGACTTCTTTCTCCTGATAGTACGGGTGAATTTCGTTTTGGATAAGCGCGGGCGCTATATTTACTTGCGCGATAAAATCGTCGATTTCTTCAATATACCAATTCGACAGCCCGATAGAACGGATCTTGCCTTGCTCCACAAATTTTTCTATTGCCAAATAAGCTTTCACGTCGTTTGCGCCCGGATGATGCAAAAGCATCATATCGATATAGCCGATATTAAGTTTGTCAAGCGAATCCTGTATTGCTTTTTCGGGATTTGAGAATTGCGAGCCTGGGTAAATCTTGGTGATCACGAAAATTTCCTCGCGCGGAACGCCTGATTCTCTTATTGCGTCGCCGATCTCTTGCTCATTGCCGTACATATAAGCGGTATCTATCAAACGATAGCCTTGTGAAAGCGCAGAAAGTACGGAATTTTTGCAAGTATTGCCCGTAAGGCTGTATGTTCCCAATCCAAGTATAGGCATCTCATATCCGCTATTAAGCATAACGGTGGGCGCTTTCCCGTTTTCGCCGCTTGCCAAATCAAAGTTGGCGACGTCCGGAGTAAATTTAATGTCAATACTTTTTATCCAATCGGCAATTGCACTTTGCGTAGTTCCCGACGCAAACCGCCTTCCTGATACCCAATCCGCAGTGGGAGCAAGCGAATGTAAATTCGTATCGCTTGAACCAATACCGCTCGAATGCGAAGTGCAAAAAGGTATTATCTTTTTACCCGAAAAATCATAGCTTTCTAAAAACGTAGAAATTATTCTCGGCGCTTGCCCGTGCCAAATAGGATAGCCCAAAAATATCACGTCGTATTTTTCTATATTTTCGACACCGCCGCTTATTTTAGGACGGGCTGTCGCATCAGCTTGCTCACGGTCTGCTCTGCCGCCCGTATAGTACTGCAAATCTTCCGCCGTGTAAGGCGTTTGGGGCACTATTTCGTAAAGCGTTCCTTTTGTTTTCGCTTGGATATGCTGCGCGATGGCTTGCGTCGTGTTTGTGCAGGAAAAATAAGCAATCAAGATATTGCTTGACGACGTTACGGGCGAATTGTTTATTCCACCGCCCAAATTTGCGTTACCTCCCAAACCATTGTCGTTTGGATAGTTATTATTGCAAGCCGCAAGTCCGAATAATGCCATAATGATTACTACGATTACTCCCAATATTTTTTTCATCTATCACTCCGCTTTCATATTTTTTATAAAAAAATTTTCGAGTTTTTCAAATGGAATGATATCCGCTCTGTCATACAAATCGGTATGCGCGGCGTTTGGAATAATAAACAATTCTTTATTATCGCCCTTTAATTTCTTATAGGCATCTTCACTAAAATAGCGCGAGTGCGCATTTTCTCCGTGTATTATAAGGACCGCGCTGCGTATCTCGTCGCTGTAAGCGAGTATCGGCATATTTATAAACGAAAGAGCTGAAGTCTTGTTCCAACCGCCGTTCGAGTTAAGCGAGCGCTTATGATAACCGCGTTTTGTCTTATAGTAATCGTAATAGTCCTTTACAAAAAACGGCGCGTCCGCAGGAAGCGGATCGACCACGCCGCCGCCTAATTCGTAGTCGTTGTTTTTATAATCTACGATGCGCTGCGCGTTTAACGCTTTTTTCATTTTGTATCGCGCTTCTTCATTATCTCCCTCGTCAAAATATCCTTTGGCGTTTACTCTCGTCATATCGTACATCGTTGAGGATACTGTCGCCTTAATTCGTGTGTCAATAGCCGCTGCGTTGATTGCCATACCTCCCCAACCGCAAATACCTATAATTCCGATTTTATCGCTATCTACGTCATTGCGACAACAAAGATAATCCACCGCAGCGCAAAAGTCTTCTGTGTTAATGTCCGGCGAAGCGACGTATCTCGGCTGTCCGCCGCTTTCACCCGTGAAAGACGGATCGAAAGCTATCGTCAAAAATCCTCGCTCAGCCATAGTCTGGGCGTAAAGTCCCGACGACTGTTCTTTAACCGCGCCAAACGGACCGCAAACCGCAATAGCCGGAAACGGACCTCTTGAATTTTTGGGAACGTACAAATCCGCCGCAAGCATTATGCCGTAGCGATTATGAAAAGTAACTTTTTCGTGGTTTACCCTTTCGCTTTTGGGAAAAACTTTATCCCATTCTTTTGTCAAATTCAATTTTTCTTCCATAATTAACTCCTTATATCGTTTATCTTATAAAATTAGTCCAAGCCACTGAAGAGCGGTAAACGTACAACCTTTCATTCTCAGACTTCCGTTAAAAAGTACGACCTTCATTTCTTACACCTCGATTCGTTTTATTATTTTAGCTGGTACTCCCCCAACCACTACGTTTTCGGGAACGTCCTTAGTAACGACTGCGCCCGCCGCGACTATCGAATTATCTCCTATTGTTACTCCAGACAAAATCGTAGCGTGCGCTCCTATCCAAACGCGATTACCTATTTTTACCGGCGCAGGCAGCATACTACCGCGTTTTTCAGGAGGCAAATCATGATTGATCGTAGCTATCACAACTTGTTGACCGATAAGCGCGTTATCTCCGATTTCTATACCGCCTTGATCTTGAAAACAGCATCCCGAATTGATAAAAACGTTTTTGCCTACCGTAATGTTTTGCCCATAGTCCGCGTTGAACGGAGGAAACAAGCCAAAGCTTTCGTCAACTTCTTGCCCAATAAGATGAGAAAACATTTTTCGTAATTCTTCCGGCGTTCGGTATTCTTTATTCATTTCAACTGTGATTCTTCTCGCCCTTTGCGCCATTTCATGCATATGTAGGTGCATTTCGGAATTTGCTTCTATATAAGTTTGCTTTTTCATTTCTTCTTTGAATTGTTCAGCGTTCATAAATTACCTCTACACTGATATTTTATTTCGCATCTTCCAATATGTCAAATACTTATGTTTTATAGCTAATCCATAAATAATACGCATATATATATTTTCAGCGACTTGCTTCTCCAAGTAAAGATGGGATTAATTAAGAAAATGTTATTTTTTAGAAGTTGCAAATAACAATGTATTTAAGGTCTTTCGTGTGTCTATTTCCGTTTAAGACAAAGTAGAGTTGCGATATGACAGAAGACTACGAAATGTATAGAAACGCCTCAAAAAGATATGGGTAACTACACAGTAAAAAAATCAAAAACACTTGAAAACAATAAATAAAAATGTTATAATTTTTTTATAAATTAAAATATTAAATATAATAGGAGAAACTTATGATTACTTTTTATGGTCCTGATGGTGAAAAATTTGAAAATCCAAGCGATGAGTTTATAAAAGAATTTACCAACAAAGAAGCGGACTATTGGCAACAAGGAAGTGGTGATTCTTCATTTGAAGCAGATAATTGTGATGAAGCTCTTATAATTTTTTATGAAGAGCCTTATGGCTTTTTAATTTTGCGTCATCCAGATTATTTAGTGCCTTATGATGAGGATAAAGATAATGAAAGTATTGAACATGATGTTGGCGGTGAACCTATGGCTGTGCCAGCTTGTAGCTTTGTAAGCCGTGAAGATGCTTATAAGATAATTACGGAGTATGTTAAAAAACAAAAATTTTCAAACAAATATAATTGGACTGATTTATACGAGATAGATTTTGAAGGCAATGAATATTAATTATATAATGTTAATATTTCTTATAACAAAAATCAAGTCGTCAAGCAATTGCGATCGTCGCTATGTTCTCGTAAACCGAAATTTGTCTTACCAAATTGTAGCATAAAAAATAAGCGCTTACTCTCCGTTTTGGATTCTAAGCGCTTGTTTTTAAGTTTAGTCCCCTATTTTGTCCCGAAAAGCCGTTATTTAGGCTATTTTCGTTTAAGACAAATCATAGTTTCGATATGCTTGGTATGAGGGAACATATCGTAAGGAGTGACCGATTGAATCTCGTAATCGTTAAGCAAAAACTTGACGTCGCGCGCAAGCGTAGCGGGATTGCATGATATATAAATTATCTCAGTAGGCTTTGCTTTAAGCAGGCTTTCAAGCACGCGAAGATCGCAGCCTTTACGCGGAGGATCCAACACGACGAGAGATTTGTCAAGCGTGGAAATCAACGGCGGAAGTTCGCGCGCGCAGTCGCCGCAAATGAATTTTATCTTGTCAGCGTTTCCATTAGCTTTGGCAAGCGCTATACCGTCTTTTACAGCGTCTTCGACTATTTCTATCGCGTATACGTTTTTGGCGTATTTGGCAAAGATATTGCTCATTATTCCAATACCGCTGTAAGCGTCAATAACGTTGGAGATATCGTTCTCTTCTATAATCTTTCCTACTCTCGTATAAATCATATCGCGTACTTTATCATTGATTTGCATAAACGAGAGTACGGATACTCCGAATCTAACTCCAAGCGCTTCGCCCGTAATGCTGTTTTCGCCGTAAAGACAAACCGTCTTATCTCCTAATATCACGTTGGTATTCTTCTTATTTACTGAAACGTAAAGTGAAAATTCATAGTCAGCTTTTTTTAGCTTGTCGATCAACGTTTTATAATGCGGTAAACTATCCCCGTTTATCACAATGCAGATAGAATACTTTTCTCCGATTTTTCTTACTACAAGGTGTCTTACTAGTCCGCTTCGCGACTTTTCTTCATAAACGCTGATATTACTTTCGTCAAGCCATTTGAGAAAAATATCGACAACGCCTTGTATTCCATTGGCGTTAAGTACGCATTTTCCCTTTTCGCCGCATACGCTTGACGGGACAACGATATGCGTATTAGGCGCAAAATACCCGCCTACCGCTTTTCCATTTTGTCTTGATATGGGTAATTGAACTTTATTTCTGTAATTGTAAACGTCAGGACTTGCGACTGTATCGTCTACAAAACAATCTATTCCGCATTCTCTGTCAATACAGTTCTTGACCGTATTGCGCTTTATCTCCAACTGCGCTTCATAAGATATGTGTAGCATTTCGCAGCCGCCGCACTTAAAACACAGATCGCAAGGCGGTTGGATACGCGCTTCGCTCGCTTTCAACAACTTGATCACTTTGGCAAAAGCAAAAGACTTTTTTACTTGCGTAATTTCTACTACGGCTTGCTCGCCGAGCAAAGTTTTGGGAATAAAAACTACAAAGCCCTCTACCCTCGCTACTCCCTCGCCGTCCATACCGACAGAATTTATCTCTACCGTAAATTTATCTCCTGCTTTCATAAAACCTCGCTTATTTTATTGTAAAACACAATAGCTCAAATGTCAAATTAGGCGTATATCTTCTTTCATTAAAATAACTATGCTACGCATATAAATGCGTTAAAAATACATAATAAAAACATAAAGGTGAATATATGAACAAGAAAAAATTAAAA
>CAMWIL010000053.1 GCA_947174325.1 uncultured Clostridia bacterium | reverse complement strand
TCCTCATACATTTATACTTTATAAAAAGAGTATACCAATAATATAAGTATTTTGCAAGGAGTATACAGGTATTGCAAGAAACTTCCAAAGCAAATAATCTGCTATTTTATACAGTTGATTTAATTCACCATTTTTTTGCAGTTGCACCAACTTCGGTATAGAAGATACAAAAATATCATTAACTCACACAACATTTATTCAAAAATAAAAAGTACAAACTCCATTAGATTGTGGTTCGAACCTTTCCATATTGGCAAAAATAGAGAGATTCGACCAGCGTAGGCTTGCACTAAACGGTTTTCAAGTCTCTCAATCAGCCTGATGCCTACCGATATTGGCTAATATCTATTAATCGTTATTGACATCTATTTTCCCAAAATCAAACGCGAATTCGACACCGAACCCATTAATTCTTGTGTTTTAGGATCATCTATTTTTCGTTGCTAATTTCTATTGATTTTTAGTAATTTTCAGTAAAATAAAATTTGCGACATAATATTGTGGAAAAATTGTAAAATTGATAGGTCATTCTACAGAATATTTTCGCAATTTTTTTCACAGAAACCTATTGATGTCAGAAGGTTTATTTCCACGATTTGTTAGTGCATAATTTGGACTCGTTTTTATTGCAGTTGTCATTTTTATTTCAAGTGATTATCAAATACACAACCAGAATATGACAACTAAAATTGCAAGATATGACAACTTGCATATTGACACTTATAATTTATTTTGTTATGATGTATTTGCAATCTAGGAGGGGTACTAACAATGTATATCAAAGAAAAAATTGATAGGCTTATGCAAAACTCTAAAATCGAGACATATAAAGATTTACTCATTAAAATATATAGGCAACTCGGAGATGAATCGGCTTATGATAAGGCAGAACGGGAAAAGGGAAATTTCACCAAAATGCTAAAAGGCGAGAGAGAACTGAATTCCAAATACTATATTCCATTAGAGAGAATATTTGATATTAGAATTGCCGATTTGCTTTCTGACGATTCGAACGTAAAGCCATTTTATCGTAGTCGTGGATTGCGCTATACGGCAGCAACAAACTCGTATGAAGAATTTGCTAATTTAGCAGCAGAAACAAGTGATGACAACTCTGTCATGTTTTATACTGACGAATACAGTAAGGGCATATTTGATTATATAATCGAATTTAGAGCAACAAATGGAATAAGATATCTTGTAAATGAGTGTTCGCTCCACTACGAATGTTCGATGAATTCGTTTCGCTCTCCAGAGAACACGACTTGTTTTTGTTATGGAGAAAATATTGATAAAATTGCCGATGTTTTATTTGAAGCAGATGATGGCGAAACATTTACAAAATTATTTCACGCCTATGATATGTTGACTAATTATTATGATGACCAAAGGCATGTTTATGGCAAAGAGACATTCATAAAGAAGATCCTTGATTCCACCGATATTTTCAATAAATACCTGGCGAAAAAGGAATATGCTATATCAGAAATCAATCACGGATTTCAAAATGATAAATGTTTAGGATTGTTTATAAATCCGATATTAAATAAACAATTGGAATTGGCATTTGATGACCCTATAAAATACGAAAAGAAAATAATTGCAATATTAGATTATGGTATAGAAAACAATCCAAAGGTTATTGATCTGGCTATAGAATGCGATGAGAATGGAATTAATACTTTCGCAATAAAAGATAACGGCAGTGTTGATTTGCGTTATGTGTTGTGCGGTAGCGTCATTGTTATTAAAGATGAATATATAAATACAGATATTACTTCTGAAATGAGGGAAAAAATATCCGCTATAAAAGAAATCAATAATAGAATACTTGTGCGTGATAATAATGATTTCATTGGACTGAAACGATTGCAACGAAATAAGTCTGGAAATGTAATCAAATTACACACGAACAATTCTGTCGAATATGAGATGTATGCAAATTTAGAAAAAGTTGATTTGCCTATACCGAAATTATTGTCAACGCAAGACGGTGTGGACGAATTCGAGAATTATAAAGGTTCGAACGCAGCATACAGGCACTCCTATGATATGATTGCCGAGATTGCAGAGTTCTTGAAGAAATTGCATATTGAATCCGCAAAAAGGCTTAATGGACAAGTTTATGTCCATGGTGATCTTAATGGAAAAAATTTGTATTTCAACAACAACTCGTTGTCGTGTGTCGTAAATTGGGATGCTTGTCATATTGGCAACGTATATGAGGACTTATCGGATTTAATTTTGAATTTCAGTGGAGTTGCGGATAGATTTAGGAATAACTCGGATGTAATTGATGCAATTGAGTACATATTCGAAGTCTATGGCGCTGATCAAAAACTGATAGAAGATGTTATTTGTTTTACAAAAGAGCATATTACGAATATCGTGTCAAAACTCGATTTTAGTTTGGAACAAGATATACAAAGATATGAAACGCTAAAATGGTGCGAAACCTTTTTTGATATATATTCGCAACAGTTAGTAGAGGTGGAAGAATGAAGTATTACATTGTAACTGCGAAATGTGGACATGTTGGTAAAGGTTATTACATACCGATTGATTTTCCTATAATGGCGGAATCTAGGAGCGAAGCGGCGAAAATAGCACGCGACATTCCAAGAGTAAAGCATCATCACAAAGACGCAATTTTGGGTTGTCGAGAAGTGTCATTCGAAGAATATAAAGCCGTACATGAAAAGAATAAGACAGATACATATTTATTGTGTCATTCAAGCTCGGAACAAAAATTCTTGTGTGATATTGAAGCCAGAGTAATTAAAGAGACTAAAAACGAAACGCAATTAAATCGCGATGATAGAATCTCCTACTTATTGAAAAAACGAAAAATAGCAGAAAGGGATTATTTATATCAATACAAATATGCCATCTATTGATGGGAAGGAGGTAGTATTATGAGTAAAGGACATGGAGTTTCTAGCTATACCCATACACAGCAACAGTTGGACGATTATGCGAATCAACATAATCCAAACAATCATGCATATTGGGACAATTTGGATAATCACGCTAAGCAATGCAATCCCAATAACGATGCATACTGGAGTAGTAGAGATTGCAATGATGAAGAAGATGGCGATTAAGATTGATAGTGTAGAGAAAGCGGAAGTCAATTAAGAATCATAAAATTCGTTGGGTAACATAGAGGGTTTGATTTGCAAAGGCAATCAAACCCTTTTCATTTTTTATAGGAGAGTATGAAGTATGACAAATAAAGGATTAAGAGTAGAAAATGGATAAGAGTAATATTGCATAGCCTTTCTACTTCGTAACTTGTTATATGTTTTCTAAGATACATTTTTACGACAAGATGACCATTAAGGTCAATTCTATCTTTGAACTTATTATTCACATTAATTAAGCATAAATCGGCAAGAACATAAATGGGTTTTCTTAAATATAAATTAATTTCATTAGCAGTAAAATATTGAAATTTAATGATAAATATGATATACTATAACCACATCGTAATAGTTAGGTTGTGTTTATTGTATCATCAAGATAATAATAAGGAGACAAAAATGTATTACAATAATAAAGATTGTCCACAGTTCTCTAATTGGTCATATAATCCTCAATATATTAATCCGCAAGCATATGAAGATTATCAAGAGCAAATTAGAGCCTATGAGCAGCAACAAAATTTAGAAGTAATGAAGACAGCTAATAAGTTTAGAGAGTATTTGGATGCTGCTGAAAAGGTCGACAATATGCACAAGCAGGAGTTATTTTTTGCGTGCCTTGCAGTTGTTGCGGAGAAAATGAATTGGAATAAATAAATATGAATATCATAAATTCAAATTATGTTATAAAAATAGGCACAGTTGCAATATTTTTTTAAGAAGAGAGTTGGTATGAGGAATTACGTATGAAGACTTATTATCTTAAAATACGGGATAAATTTATAAATGAAATTACTCACGGCTCCAAGAGACGGGAGTATCGTTTGGCGAATGAAGATAGACAACAAATTAAAATAGGGGATACCCTTGTATTAGTATCCAACCAAAATAAACGCAATTTCGTAAAAGTGACAGTGAAAAGGATTGAGACTTATCCCACTTGGGAAGAAGCGTTAAAAAATAATTGGCAGAGCGATTTTCAAAATCTATATTCGTCACTTGATGATGCTATTAAAGAATGTCAAAGGTTTTATTCGAGGGATGAAGTAGAGAAATACGGCATAATATCTTTTGAGATGGAACCTATACACGTATCATATAAGAATGTGAGCGTCTTGCTTGATACGAATATTATTATTAAAAGAGAAAGTAGTAACAATGTTTCGGTTGAAGTAGCGAACCTATTTCACTGGTTTGATAAAGAGAATATCAAAAAATATATACACGCTTTAACTAAAGATGAATTATCTGGTCATGCAGATATGCGTGTTAGGCAGGCGATGCTTGCAAAAACAAACGCATATTTGGAACTGCCAGCTATCTCATTAGAAACAGATGAGTATTTTGAAACAATTCTATCGAAGTATCCGCAAGATAAAAATGGGATAATTGATAACGCTCTGTTGAAAGAAGTATATAATGATAATGTTGACATATTGGTCACAGACGATAATTTAATTCTGTTAAAAGCTGAAGAATTATATATTCGGGATAAGGTGCTAACATCAGCCGAATTTTTAAGAATTTTTGAAAATAATTATCCTCAGCAAATAGAATATAAAATGCTAAAAGTTAAGCTCAAAGAATTTGGTGAAATTGACTTAAATAGTTCATTTTTTGATACGTTAAGAGAAGATTACGACGGGGTGAAGTTTGATCAATGGTTCAAAAAGAAAGCTCAGAATAATGAGAAAGCATATGTGTATGAAAGTGATAAAGGCTTACAAGGATTCTTGTATTTAAAAGTAGAAGAGGCAACCGAAAAAGATTATAGTACAGTTACTCCTCGCTTATCACCTATAAGGCGTTTAAAGGTTGGAACTTTCAAAATTTTGAGTAGTGGATTTCGCTTGGGAGAGCGGTTTCTTAAAATTATTTTTGACAATGCACGGAAATATAATGTCGAAGAAATTTATGTAACATTATTTGAAGATAAACGCGATGAGGTAAAGCGGTTGAAATCTTTGATGGAAAAATGGGGGTTTATTAAGTGGGGATATAAGCCAAATGGGGAGGCGGTTCTTGTAAAGTCTCTAAAAGATTATCGTTTAGATAAGGATATCAAATTTAACTATCCGCTTACCCCGGATAAACGCAAATATTTTTTTCTTCCAATATATCCGCAATATCATACAGATTTATTCCCAGATATGTTTGTACAAAATGAAGATATACATCTTTATGACGAGAATAAAGCGCATAGATATGCGATAGAGAAAATCTACATAACAGGTGCTTTTAATATAAAGGCAAAGCCTGGCGATTATATTCTAATTTATCGCACTGGAAATCGGTTGCCTAAAAAATACACATCTGTGGTAACAGGTATTGCAATTATGGAACAATCTATTGAGACCAAAAGCATAAAAGAATGCATTGAGATTTGTAAGGATAGATCGATCTTTAGCGAGATAGAAATACAAAACATATACAAGAAATATCCCACTGTGGTGAAGTTATTGGATTATATTCCATTTAAAAATAAAATAAGATTGGATACACTATATGAAAATGGAATTATTGCACAAGACTCTGGCCCACGTCCATTTGAACAATTGTCTGAAGAACATTTTAGTGCTATTTATAAATTAGGTATGGAGGAATAAAAAATGAAAAAAAAGATTTTGATTTCGATTAATCCAGAACATGTGGAGAACATTATTAATGGAACGAAAAAGTATGAATATCGTAAACTTGCGGCGAAACATGATATTTCTTCTATCATAATTTACGAAACAACTCCAGTGAAGAAAATTGTAGCGGAGGCGGAAATCATTGAAGTTTTAATGCTCCCTCCTGAAGAGTTGTGGAATCAAACACAAGATGAGTCTGGCATAAATCGAGAGTTTTTTGATGAGTATTTTAAAGATCGGGGAATTGCATATGCATATAAATTGGGGAAAATAAAAGTCTATGATAAGCCGAAAACTCTAATGGATTATGGCATTAAAGCAGCTCCGCAATCATTTGTATATATTTAGGTAAAATGATATGAGGTGCATATTTTGTACTAAAGATAGTTCGGAATCGACGAGTGTTGAACATATAATCCCCGAATCTTTTGGGAATACGACGGCAATCCTTCCAAAGGGAATTGTTTGCGATAAGTGCAATAATTATTTTGCTCGTAAGGTCGAGGGACCATTTTTGAATTCAGACGTTATCCTTAGAATTCGACAAGAATTAGAGATAGAGAATAAAAAAGGTAAACTAATAACAGATTTTAGTTACCCTCGAGTGGGAAAAGAATATGTAAAACAAATAACAAAGGATATATATTGGATATATTCCAGAGAAGAAAAGACCGAGCAAGAACTTGCGACAGATGTAAAAGAATATTGTAAGTACATGCAAGAAACTGATAGGTTATTATTGCAACCAAATATCCATGTTTCAAGAATGCTGGCAAAGATTGCAGTTGAATTTTTTGTAAAGAGAAGTGGGGATGGTAATGATGTATGTGAGTATGTGATTAATGATGACATTTTTAGAGCGATTCGAGAGTACTCCCGATATGGAAGCCGAAATATTTGGCCATATTCTTCTAGAAGAATATATTCAAGAAATGAAGCCTATAATGGGGATCCTTTTAGTTCAATAAATTGGGAGGCCGATTTTTTATTTTTGGAAAGTGGTGATGTGTATCTAGTAATTGCAATGTTCGGAATTGAATATGCAATAAATATTATTCGACCAAATTTGGAATGTTATCTCGAATGGTTGAGAAAAAATAAAAATTTTAGTCCTTTGTATTTAACAGTAGAGAAACGAGAAAAAAATTTCATTAATTATGCTAGAGTAATGTTTTCGGAGGAAGAATTTAAAAGTTTTTTAAAATCGATTAACCATTAGAATGGGAAAATATTTACACATTTGAGATCGTTAAGAGTAAATATTGATAATTATAAATATAAAAACAGTATTAATTTATAGAAAATACTATAAAACGTGAAAAATATATGTTATAATCAATTCATTAGTAATTGAGATTTCAAGGTCTTAATACATTTATATAATTAATCAGAGAGGAAATTTATGAGTTACCAAAGCGAAGCTGAACTTGAACAGCAGCTAATTGAACAGTTGAAAGGGCAGGATTATTCGGTTGTCAATATACCGGATTATACGGCGTTGGTGGATAACTTTAAAGTTCAGTTTGAAAGATTCAATGCAACGAAATTAGATAAACCGCTCACGACTAAAGAGTGGGAACGTATTTTTAACCATCTTAACGGCAAGAGTATTTTTGAGAGTGCAAAAATATTGCGTGATAAATATGTCCTTGAACGTGACGACGGAACAAAGCCATATTTACTTTTTCTTAATGAAGATCCAACAAAGAATATCTATCAAGTTTCTCACCAAACAACAGTAGTAGGAAAATATACAAATAGATACGATGTAACATTGCTTGTCAATGGATTGCCACTTGTTCAAATAGAGTTAAAACGCCGTGGTGTTGATATTAAAGAGGCAGTAAATCAAATAATGAGATATAGAAAACACTCTTACAATGGTTTGTATCACTATATCCAAATGTTTATTGTTTCTAACGGAATGGATACGAAATATTTTGCTAATTCAGATAAGGATATTTTGTATTCGCATACGTTCTTTTGGACGGACGAGGATAATATTCGTATAACAAATCTCAAAGATTTTTCAGTAGCATTTCTTGCAAAAGACCATATTGTAAAAATGCTATCCAAGTTTACTATCTTAAATGACACGGATAAAATAATGATGATTATGCGTCCGTATCAAGTTTACGCAACAGAAGCGCTATTGCGTCAAGCAACGCTAACAAATAGGAATGCTTATATTTGGCATACAACGGGTGCAGGTAAGACTTTGACCGCGTTTAAGACGGCGCAAATTTTGGCAACAAATCCAGTCATTAAAAAAGTTATTTTCCTTGTAGATCGTAAAGATCTTGATACTCAAACAATGGAAGAATTTAATAAGTTTGAGGCAGGTTCGGTTGATGCTACGGATAGGACGGACGTTCTTGTTAGCCAAATGAAAGATAAGGGACGCCAACTTATAATTACCACAATTCAAAAAATGTCAAATGCGGTAAAGAATCCTAGATATTCAAGCGTTATGGATTTGTATCGTGATCAAAAGATAGTATTTATTATTGATGAGTGTCATCGTAGCCAGTTTGGGGATATGCACAAAGACATAGTTCGTCATTTTGCGAAAGCACAGTTCTTTGGATTTACTGGTACGCCACGTTTTGAAATTAACGGTAAAGTAGAAGGAAAGGTAACGCAAACAACCGAGAAATTGTTCGGGGAATGTCTGCACTCATATCTTATTAAGGATGCTATTTTTGATAATAACGTACTTGGATTTCACGTTGAGTATATAAGCACAATCAAGGGCGCTTATGATGAAACAGATCCCACAATGACAGAGGCTATAAATGTCGGAGAACTATTTATGGCTGATGAGCGTATGACAAACATTGCAAATCACATTGTCCAAAATCATAAAGCAAAGACACGTAATCGTCAATATACAGCCATATTTGCAGTTGCGTCTATACCTATGCTGGTTAAGTACTACAATATATTTAAGTCAATAAATCATGATTTAAATATTAGCGGTATCTTTTCTTATGGTGCTAACGAAGATTATGAGGGACATGATGAACATTCACGTGATGCGTTAGAGCGAATCATTAAAGACTACAACGAAATGTATAATACCAATTTTAGCACCGATACGTTTGCGGCTTATCATAAAGATATTTCAGATCGTGTCAAGGGTAAGAAAACTAAGCAGTTGGATATTTTGCTTGTAGTTAATATGTTCTTGACAGGTTTTGATAGTAAACCACTATCAGTATTGTATGTGGATAAAGATATGATGTATCACGACTTGTTGCAAGCGTACAGTCGTACTAATCGTGTTGAGAAAGAAACAAAGCCGTGGGGCATTATAGTTGCATATCGTAATTTGAAAAAGAAAACTGACGATGCGCTTGCGCTTTTCTCACAAGGACACGCAGAAGGTGTGTTGACACAACCTTTTGAATTTTATGTTCAAAAGTTTAATGAACTTGTTTCTCGCATTAAATTTATTGCGCCTACGCCTGCATCGATAGATATGCTTTATTCAGAGGATGACCAAAAGCAATTTGTTGTGTTATTCCGTGAACTGACAAGATATTTGCTTTCTTTACAAACCTTTGTAGAGTTTAAATTCGATCGTAGCAATTTGGATATGACTGACCAAGAGTATCAAGATTATAAGAGTAAGTATTTGTTGCTATACCGCAAGCATAAAGACGAAAAAGAAGTTGTATCTGTTTTGGATGACGTCGATTTTTGTATTGAGCTTATGGAAAGTGATAGAATAAATGTCGCTTACATAATGAATTTAATACGCAATATACACTTTGAATCAAAAATTCAACGAGACAAAGATATTGAGCATATTAAAGAAGAACTTAATCGTTCTGACAATATGCGCTTACATAAGAAAATTGATATTCTTCGTGCGTTCCTTGACGAGGTCGTTTGCGGTTTGGATGGTAGTGAAGATATTGACGCCGAGTATAATGACTTTGAAAATAAGAAGAAGTTTGCTGAGATTCAAGAGTTTGCGAAGCAAGAAAAAATTGATCCTCAAATCCTTAAAAGCGAAATTGCAGAGTATGAATTTACAGGTGTAATCAATTCAGGTAATATAAGAGATAGGATAACGGAACCAATGCCGTTACTCAAAAAGAAATCACTTGTAAGACGCATTGTTGATTTCATAAAAGCACACGTAGAAAAATTTAGTAACTAATAGTACTGGGAGATAAAACACAATGGACAACATTCAACAACACCAAAAAGAACTTTGCAATAAGTTGTGGTCAATGGCAAATGCTTTGCGTGGTAATATGGAAGCATATGAATTCAAGAATTATATTCTAGGTATGATTTTCTATTATTACCTTTCGGATAGAACAGAGAAATATGTAGCGAAACTTTTAAAAGACGATAATATTTCATATGAAAAAGCATGGAAAGATAGCGAATATCAAGATGCGATAGTAGAAGAGTCTCTTAATGATTTAGGATTTGTTATTGAGCCACAATACCTTTTCCGCAAATTAGTTGAAATGGTTGAGAATAAATCATTTGACGTAGAGTTTTTGCAAGCTGCAATAAACTCCCTTATGGAGTCAACAATAGGTACTCCAAGTCAAGCTGATTTTGAGGGTTTGTTCTCCGATATGACTTTGGATTCCACGAAACTTGGGCAGAATGTAAAAGACCGCAGTGTCGTTATGGCAAAAATTATTGCTTCACTAGACGAAATCAATTTTTCGCTTGAAGATACTAAAATAGACGTTCTTGGTAATGCTTACGAATATCTTATTGGTCAATTCGCAGCAACTGCAGGAAAGAAAGCGGGAGAGTTTTATACACCAGCTGGTCCCGCAGAACTTCTTTGTCGTTTGGCTTGTTTAGGACTTACAGATGTTAAATCCGCAGCCGATCCAACTTGCGGATCAGGTTCTCTTTTGTTGCGTTTGAAGAAGTATGCGAGAATAGGACAATACTATGGACAAGAACTAACGTCTACAACATACAATCTTGCTAGAATGAATATGATTTTGCGTGGAATACCTTATCCGTACTTTACGATTTATAATGGAGACACGCTAGAACATGATTATTTTGAGGGTAAGAAATTCCGTGTGCAAGTTGCTAACCCGCCATATTCTGCGAACTGGTCAGCGGATATGAAATTTATGGAGGATGAGCGCTTTAACGAATATGGAAGATTAGCGCCAAAGAGTAAAGCGGATTTTGCTTTCGTGCAACATATGATTTATCATATGGACGAAGATGGTCGTGCCGTTGTTCTTTTACCACATGGCGTATTGTTTAGAGGTGGCGCAGAGGAGGCGATACGTAAATATATTATTGAGAAATTAAATGTTTTGGATGCTGTCATAGGACTGCCTGCTAACTTGTTTTTTGGAACGGGTATTCCTGTATGTGTGCTTGTTCTTAAGAAGGAACGTAATGGCAATAAAGATAACATATTGTTTATTGACGCATCAAAAGAGTTTGAGGCGGGTAAGAATCAAAACATTTTGCGAGATTGTGATATTGATAAAATAGTATCTGCTTATGAGAAACGTCAAGATATCGAGAAGTTTGCTCACGTTGCAACAATGGAAGAAATTGAATCCAACGGTTTTAATTTGAATATACCACGATACGTTGATACTTTTGAGAAAGAACCAGAAATTGATCTTGCAGTTGTGTCTGCTGAGATACGCAAATTGCAAAAAGAAATCAAGGGAATAAATGCTAAATTAAAGCCGTATTTTGACGAGCTCGGTTTGGATTTCCCATTTGACGAGGAGGTTTAATTTTTTATGGAAAATGTATCCTCAAGTAATAGTCATAAGG
>CAMWIL010000052.1 GCA_947174325.1 uncultured Clostridia bacterium | reverse complement strand
GTTTGTTATATTATAAATTTTTCGCGCAATTTCTTTATATTTCAAATAAAATTATCAATTTGTATAAAAATTACCGTTTTGTCTATAAAATATTAAAAGATGTTATGCAATTTCAACAAATTTTGCCATTTTGTTTATAAACATACATACTCTGCAAAATTGAATATTTTGATATATATAAAATTTACAAAAATTAGCAAAAAAATTACGGCGTATCCGCCGTAATTTTTTATCTATCTCACTATTTATCCCAACAACATTCTGTCGTTTGCAAATTCTCCGCCGGAACTTTGTTCGAATTTTGCAAGCAGATCCTGAACCGTCAATTTGGCTTTTTCTTCGCCTTTTACGTCATATATAATACTTCCGCCCATCATCATGACCAATCTATTGCCATATTTGATAGCGTCTTTCATATTGTGCGTAATCATTATAGTGGTAATTTTTTGACCGCTTGTCAATTCTTCCGTAAGCGATAAAACCTTGCTGGCTGTCTTTGGATCAAGCGCCGCCGTATGTTCGTCCAAAAGCAAGACTTTCGGCTTGATAAGAGTTGCCATAAGCAACGTAAGCGCTTGTCTTTGACCTCCTGAAAGGAGTCCCACTTTCGTGGTCAATCTATCTTCCAAATTAAGATCGAGCATTTTAAGTTTTCCCTTAAAATCCTCTCTTTCATTTTTCTTTACTCCCCATCCAAGACCGCGTCTTTTTCCTCTTCTGTTGGCAAGAGCGAGATTTTCCTCAATACTCATATTGCCTGCCGTACCTACCATTGGGTCTTGAAAAACTCTTCCTACCATACTTGCCCTTTTGAATTCAGGCATTTTGGTCACGTCAACTCCGTCGATGACGATCTTACCTTGCTCCGGCGCAAAAACGCCCGCAATTATGTTGAGCATTGTCGATTTACCTGCGCCGTTGCCGCCGATAACGGTAATGAAATCGCCTTCTTCGACCTTGAGATTTAAGTCGATAAGCGCCTTTTTCTCATTTACAGTGCCTATGTTGAACGTCTTGTGAATACCGTTAAGTTCGAGCATACTACGCCTCCCCTACGGCTTTATCGCCGTCGCTTGAAGTATCGATTGCATTATCTTGCGAAATCTGATCGCTTACGCCGGCATTTTCTTCGCCCGACGTATCGACTATACCGTTTTGCAAACCGTCAGAACTGCCGCCGTTGTCAGATTTATTGACTTTTTTATTCTTACGCGGCATTTTCCCGACCTTTTCTTTAATAAGCGGAATAGCCAAAAATACGATAACAAGTGCCGACGTCAATAACTTGACGTAATCAGTATTGATACCCGTCAAATAAATAAGGGAAATTATGATTCTGTAAATTATACTTCCCAAAGCCACGCTAAGCAATCTAGCCCAAAACGGGAACTTGCCTGATATAATACTCTCTCCGATAATTATCGCCGCCAAACCTGCGACTATTGAACCGACGCCCATAATATTCGTTGCGTTGCTCTGTTGGAAAGCTACCAACGCGCCGGAAAGCGCGACTAAAGCGTTGGAAAGTACTAATCCCAAAATCTTCGAACTTTGAGTATTGATTCCTTGCGCCATAGCCATCTTCTCGTTGTTGCCGGTAGCTCGCATTGCGCTTCCCGTCTCCGTGCCGAAGAACCAATAAAGCAGTCCCACAACTATCGCAACCGCAATGAAACCGACGATAAATATTATCCAGTTTCTGCCGATATGCATAAACTCGCCTATTTTGGTGAAAAGCGTATCGTTGATCGCCAAACTGGCAAGAGCGTTGTTGAAGCCTAATTTCAATCCCATAATAAACATATTGACGGAATAAAGAGCAGTCATAGTCAGTATACCTGACAAAATAGGCGCAATTTTGAGTTTTGTATTCAAAAGTCCCGTAACAAGACCTGCAAACCCGCCGATTATCATAGCAATAAGCATTGCGATTATTGCTATAAACACGCCTTGTCCAGAGCCTTTCGATACGAAGCCCTCGCACAAAGTCATAGTAATCGCCGCTGTCGCTCCGCCGGTGGCAAAACTGCCCTCGACGGTCAAATCGGCAAAATCGAGAATACGGTAAGAGATATATACGCCTATAGCCATTATCGCCCATACTAAGCCTTGATCTATACCCGTCAATAGTGTTTGAAATATCATATTTTTATCCTTGTATTTTTCGTATCGTTATTTCAAAAGATCTTTTACCGCCTGCGGAATGGTAAATCCGATTTCTTGGGCGATTTTCTCATTAAGACTGAGTTCGAAACTTTCTGGATTTTCAAACGGGATATCCTTAACGGACTTCTTGCCCGTGATTATATCATAAGCCATATACGCCGCTCTCTCGCCAATAGCCCTATAATCTACGCCGTATGTAGCAATACCGCAAAGATCGTTCATATTACCTTCGCCGCATACGATAGGCAAGTTGCATTCGGTAGATTTATTCATAACGTTTACCGTATTAGCCGCGCCTGCGAGTTTGTTGTCGGTAGGTATATAAATCGCTTGAACGCCTTGACTTTTGAACGAGTTGAACATCTGCTCAACGTTATCGATTTCGCTAATACCGCCGTCAACTACGGTTATTCCCTTCGCTTCCATGCAAGCCCTTGCCATATTATACTGAGTTACTGAATTTGGCTCGCTGTTCGTGTACATAATACCGAACTTAGTTGCGCCGGGAACGAGTTGTTGCATAAGTTCAACTTGTTTTTCTATGTTATTGAGATCGGTAGTACCTGTGGTATTGTCCGCAACAAGTTTGGATTCCTCAGGCGAAGTAACCGCGGTGTAAACGATAGGAATACCCGCGTCTGCCGCAGCCGCTTTTGCCGCTATTGCGCTTGGAGTAGCGATTGCGAAAATAAGGTCCACCTTTCTCGTAACCAAGTTCTCCGCCGTCGTAGTAGCGTTTGCGGTATCTCCGCTTGCGTTGTTATAAATGAAATTAACGGTTTTGCCGTCCGCTTCAATCAACTCTGTCAATTTACTCTTAAAACCTTCGTAAGAGCTGTCGAGCGCATTGTGCCTTTCATACTGTGATACTCCGATAGTATAATCGTAAGACTGACAGCCCGCAAAAGCCGCGATTGAACATACTGCCAAAACTACTATCATCATTGCAACGATAATCTTTTTCATCATTTCCCCCTTGTATTTAGAGATAACTCTTTATTATACTAAAATTAAACTTATATTAGTATTTTATCGTGAAATACAGAAAAAGTCAATATAATATTAAAAATATATTAAGCCTTCGTCAAATTACGGTTTTATTTTAATAAATATTGCCGTCAATCGTTTTTCAAACGACGAAATGTATGATAAAATATTCTTGATAAAATATCCGCAAACAGGAGAAATCAATATGGATTACATGAAAGAATCTTTGAAAAAACACTATGAGTGGCAAGGAAAGATAGAAATCATTTCCCGTTCGAAAGTCGAGAACAAAGACGACTTGTCTCTTGCATATACTCCGGGCGTAGCGCAAGCCTGCCTTGAAATACAAAAAGACGTAAACAAATCTTACGAGCTTACCAGAAGATGGAACACAGTCGCCGTTGTGACCGACGGCACCGCCGTACTCGGTCTAGGCGATATAGGTCCGGAAGCAGGTATGCCTGTAATGGAAGGCAAATGCGTGCTCTTCAAAGAATTCGGCGGAGTCGACGCTTTCCCGTTGTGCGTAAAATCTAAGGACGTCGACGAGATAGTCAACACTGTCGCAATGATATCCGGCAGCTTTGGCGGCGTAAACCTCGAAGACATCTCCGCTCCAAGATGTTTTGAAATCGAAAGAAAACTCAAAGAGCGTACGGATATCCCCATTTTCCACGACGATCAACACGGCACGGCGGTGGTTACCGCTGCCGCTCTTATCAACGCTTTGAAGTTGGTAGGCAAAAAATGGCAAGACGTAACCGTTACTTTCAGCGGCGCAGGCGCTGCCGGCACGGCTATTGCAAAACTACTTATTAAATTGGGCGTAAAAGATATATTGGTATGCAACAGAAAAGGTATAATCTGCAAAGGCGTAAACGAGCCTAAAGGCAACGAAGAGATCGCTCAAATAACAAATAAAAACAACAGACAAGGCACGCTTGCCGACGCGATGAAAGGCGCCGATATACTTATTGGAGTTTCCGCCCCGAACATAGTATCTCAAGATATGATACGCTCTATGGCAAAAGACGCAATCGTAATGGCAATGGCTAATCCCGTTCCCGAAATAATGCCCGACCTCGCAAAAGAAGCAGGCGCGGCTGTAGTCGGCACAGGCAGAAGCGACTTCCCCAACCAAATCAACAACGTGCTTGCATTCCCGGGCATATTCAGAGGCGCGTTGGACGTAAGAGCAAAAGAGATCAACGAGGATATGAAAATGGCAGCCGCTCAAGCTATTGCGAGCTTAGTCAGCGACGAAGAACTCAACGCCGACTATATTCTGCCAAAGGCCTTTGACGAAAGAATAGGCAAGACGGTAGCGAAAGCCGTTGCGGACGCGGCAAGAAAATCAGGCGCAGCAAGAATATAAGGTTACTCTTCTGCGAAAATATCATTAATAATCGATCAATAACAAAATTAAGGAAGTCCTATCTAGGACTTCCTTAGTATTTTATTTGATTTAGAACTTCCTAGCTTATTTTTGAGCAGGACGTCCATAGTATGCGTTGAGATACATTTGCTTGATTTCCTTCATAAGCGGATATCTCGGATTTGCTCCCGTGCATTGATCGTCGAACGCGTCTTCTACCATTTGATCTAACGAAGCCTTAAACGTTTCTTCGTCTATGCCGTAATCTTTGATAGTATCTTTGATACCGACAACTTTCTTCAACTTATCTATCTCGGCAATAAGCGCCTCGACCTTTTCGTTATCCGTCTTACCCTTCAATCCCAACATCGTTGCGACGTCTGCATATCTCTTCAAAGCCTGCGGATACTTGTATTGCGGGAACGTTCCCATCTTTACAGGATCTTCAACGCTGTTAAATCTGATTACTTCATCTATCATCAAAGCGTTGGCAACGCCGTGCGGCAAGTGATGATAAGAACCGAGTTTGTGAGCCATAGAGTGGCATACGCCAAGGAAAGCGTTGGCGAAAGCCATACCTGCCATACAGGAAGCGTGAGCCATCTCTTCTCTTGCTTCTGCGTCGTGAGCGCCGAGTTCATACGCTCTCGGCAAATATTTGAATATCAATTGGATAGCTTCTTTTGCGATACCGTTGGTAAAGTCGGTAGCCATTATAGAAGCGATAGCCTCCAAAGCGTGAGTCAATGCGTCGATACCCGAAGCGGAAGTCAATCCCTTAGGAATATTCATCATAAGATCCGCGTCTACAATAGCAACGTCAGGCAACAATTCATAGTCTGCGAGCGGATATTTCGTACCCGTCTTTTCGTCTGTGATAACTGCGAACGGCGTAACTTCAGAACCCGTACCTGCCGTCGTAGCCACTGCGATAAACGTAGCTTTATCGCCCATGCGCGGGAAGGTATATACTCTCTTTCTGATATCCATAAATCTCATAGCAAGATCTTGGAAGTCGATTTCCGGATGCTCGTAAAGTACCCACATTATCTTGCCTGCGTCCATTGCAGAACCGCCGCCTACTGCGATAATTACGTCAGGCTCGAATTCTTTCATAGCCTTTGCGCCTTCGATCGCGCAACCGAGCGTAGGATCGGGAGCAACGTTGAAGAACGTCGTATGTCTGATATCCATTTCGTCAAGTCTGTCCGTGATAGCCTTAGTAAAACCGCTTTGATACAAGAAACCGTCCGTTACTATAAACGCTTTTTTCTTGCCCATAACGTCTTTGAGTTCTCTCATAGCTACGCCAAGACAACCTTTCTTGAAATAAACCTTCTCCGGGGCTCTAAACCACAACATATTCTCTCTCCTTTCAGCTACCGTTTTAATATTGATAAGATGCTTTACTCCTACGTTTTCACTTACGCTGTTACCGCCCCAGCTACCGCATCCGAGCGTGAGCGAAGGAGCAAGTTTGAAGTTGTAAAGATCGCCGATACCGCCTTGCGAAGAAGGAGTATTGATAAGAATACGGCAAGTGCGCATTCTGTTTGCAAACTTTTCGATCTTGTCTTTACCCGTTTCGGTATTGACGTACAAAGAAGAAGTATGACCAAGACCGCCGTCGTCGATGAGCTTGCTCGCCTTGTCGAGAGCGTCGTCAAAGTCCTTTGCCTTGTACATAGCTAGCACAGGAGAAAGCTTCTCGTGAGCGAATTCTTCGCTGAGTTCCACACTCTTAACCTCGCCGACAAGCACTTTTGCCGTTTCCGGAACTTCAAATCCTGCCATCTTAGCGATTGCGTGAGCGGACTGACCTACGATCTTTGCGTTCAGCGCGCCGTTGATAAGAATTGTCTTACGGACTTTTTCCGTCTGTTTTGCGTCAAGGAAATACGCTCCCCTATATTGCATTTCCGCCTTAAACTCATCGTATACTTTATCTAGTACTATAGTAGATTGTTCGGAAGCGCAAATCATACCGTTATCGAAAGTCTTTGAATGAAGTATCGAAGAAGCCGCCATCTTGATATCCGCGCTGTCGTCAACGATAGCGGGAGTATTACCCGCGCCAACGCCTACTGCAGGCTTGCCGGAAGAATAAGCAGCTTTTACCATGCCCGGACCGCCGGTAGCAAGTATCAAATCAGCCTCTTTCATGATCATACCGGAAAGCGGAACGCTCGGCTCGTCTATCCAACCGATTATACCTTCTGGAGCACCTGCCTTAACAGCAGCGTCCAAAACTATTTTTGCAGCCGCGATAGTGCTTTTCTTTGCTCTGGGGTGCGGCGAAAAGATAAGTCCGTTGCGCGTCTTCAATGCGAGAAGCGATTTGAATATAGCCGTAGAAGTCGGGTTCGTCGTTGGAATAACAGCCGCGATAACGCCGATAGGCTCCGCGATCTTCGTTATGCCGAAAGCCTCGTCTCTTTCGATGACTCCGCAAGTCTTAACGTCCTTATAGGTATTGTATATATACTCGGAAGCATAGTGATTTTTGATGACCTTATCTTCCACAATACCCATGCCCGTCTCTTCGACAGCCATTTTAGCCAACGGAATTCTCTGTTGGTTTGCAGCCATAGACGCCGCAAAAAAGATCTTGTCGACTTGCTCTTGCGTATAGGTCGCATAAATTGCTTGCGCCTTTCTTACTTCTTCAAGTCTTGCCAAAAGCGTCTGCTCATCGTTTACGATCTGAGTGTTTGCCATTTTATATTCCATCCTTATTAAAAAATTTTTCCTTAATTAGTGTGCGTCCGCTTTGCAAGTTTATTCCGCCAAAACATGCTTTGCGGCGATAGATAATTGCATTTGTGAAAAATTTAACAATTATCATACATATATTCTATACGAATTCCAATGTCTTGTCAACAAAATAAACGTAGTATTTTCAAAATAGTTAAATTTTTCACAAATGCAATTTTCCACTATTTATATTATTGCATATAATCTATATAAATTTACAAATGTTTTGAAGTAATTTATTAAAAAGTTGATTTGAATACAAAAAAGCAGACGATCGTCTGCCTTACGTCAAGCGTTCATATATGCGTAAGCCTTGTCCAAATCGGCTTTGCTTCCCTCTTCGTATTTTTGGTATGGGAAAGGCATATTTAATCTTTCGTATTTGCTTTCGCAGAGTTTGCGGAAAGCAAGAAATTTCAATTCTTTTATACAGGAATAAGTATTTTTTATTTTTTTAAGGGTATCCAATCTGTCGACGGTATCGTTTAGAGTAGGAACGAGTACGTTTGTCATAGTCACCGCTTTGTCAAGAGTCTCACAGATATCTAAAAACTTATAAACTCTGCCATCCACTTCCCTATCTTGGTTTTTTATATCAAGACGGACGCCGTCGCATATTTCTATCAACTCTCTGTTTGCGATCAAACCGTTGGTTTCTATAATGACGCTTATATTCTCGCCGCGCAAAGCCTTTATCAGCTCAATGCAAAATTCGGCTTGCAAAAACGGCTCGCCGCCCGATAAGGTGACTCCGCCGTTTTTGATATAACTCTTGTATCTTTTTATCTTGGCTACTACTTCTTCTAAAGTAACTTCTCTGCCCTTTTCCGTCCAAGTCTCGGGATTGTGGCAAAAACCGCAACGCATATTACAGCCCGTAAAAAAGACCACGCATCTCAGTCCCTTGCCGTCAACCGCCGAACCGTTATAGATAGAATCTATCCTCGCCTTACATTTCTCCATGATAAGTCCTCTTGAGAACTTCGAGCTGTTGCGGTTTGGAAAGCTTATGGAAGTTTACCGCATAACCTGATACGCGGATAGTGATATTAGGATACATATCGGGATTTTCCATAGCCGTAATAAGTTTTTCCCTGTCAAGCACGTTTACGTTGAGGTGGTGACCGCCGTTTTCAAAATATCCGTTGAGCATATCCGAAAGGTTGTCAACTCTCTTTTCCATATTATCGCCGAGCGCGTTAGGCAAGATCGAGAAGGTATTGGATATACCGTCCTGACAACAATTATAAGGAAGTTTTGATACGGAATTAAGCGACGCCAAAGCTCCGCAAACTTCTCTGTTGTGCATCGGGTTTGCGCCCGGAGCAAACGGTTCGCCCTTCTTTCTGCCGTCCGGCGTAGATCCCGTCTTCTTTCCGTATACGACGTTGGACGTAATCGTCAAAGCGGACAACGTGTGTTCCGAACCTCTATAAGTTTCGTTCTTTTTGAGTTCGTTGCTGAACTTTGTCAACACCTCGACTGCGATAGAGTCAACTCTGTCGTCGTCGTTGCCGTATTTGGGGAAATCACCCTTGATTTCAAAATCTACGATAAGATCGTTTTCGCCGTAAATAGGAGTAACTTCCGCGTACTTTATAGCCGAAAGAGAGTCAGCTATAACCGACAAGCCTGCTACGCCGCAAGCCATAAATCTCTTGACTTCGGTATCGTGCAATGCCATCTGTATCTTTTCATAAGCGTATTTATCGTGCATTCTGTGGATTACGTTGAGAGTATTGATATACAAACGGCTCATCCAAGCGCAGTATTTATCAAAAGCTTTCATAACTTCGTTGTAATCTAACTTTCCGCTGAACTTCTTACCCTCAGGAGCTACCTGGATACCCATATTTTCGTCCTTTCCGCCGTTGAGCGTCAGGAGCAAGAGTTTTGCAAGGTTGCATCTTGCGCCGAAGAATTGCATCTGCTTGCCCACTTGCATTGCGGATACGCAACATGCTATCGCGTAATCGTCGCCGTACATAGGTCTCATTATATCGTCGTTCTCATACTGAATCGAATCTGTGTCAATAGATACTTGCGCGCAGAACTTTTTGAAGTTTTCAGGCAACTTATCCGACCACAAAATAGTCAAATTCGGCTCCGGCGCGCTTCCCAAAGTATAAAGAGTGTTGAGCACGCGGAAAGAGTTTTTAGTGACGAGAGTTCTTCCGTCAAGGCTCATACCGCCTACGCTCTCCGTTGTCCAGGTAGGATCTCCGCCAAACAAGTCGTTGTATTCAGGCGTACGCAACTGTCTCGAAAGTCTAAGTTTGATAACAAAGTCGTCCATAAGTTCTTGCGCCTCTTCTTCCGTCAAAACGCCGTTGTCAATATCTCTTTGGATATAGATATCAAGGAACGTGGACGTTCTGCCAAGGCTCATTGCCGCGCCATTCTGCTCTTTGATAGCCGCAAGATAGCCGAAATACAACCATTGTATAGCCTCTTTCGCGTTGCTTGCCGGCTTAGAGATATCGTAACCGTATTTCTGCGCCATACCCTTGAGGTCGTTGAGCGCTTGAATCTGCTGATAAAGTTCTTCCAAAGTGCGAATATTGTCTTCCGTCATTACGTTTTTGCCATACTCGGCTTTATCTTTCGTCTTCTGCTCGATAAGATAGTCCACTCCGTAAAGCGCAACCCTTCTGTAATCGCCTATGATACGTCCTCTGCCGTAAGCGTCGGGAAGTCCTGTGATAATACCAACCTTTCTTGCGGCTCTCATCTCGTCCGTATAGACGTGGAATACTCCGTCGTTGTGCGTGGTAGCGTATTTGAAGTTTTCTTCTATCTTATCGGAAAGCTTATAGCCGTAAGCCTCGCAGGCGTTTCTTGCCATACGTATACCGCCAAACGGATTTACTCCTCTTTTCAACGGTTCGTCTGTTTGGAAACCAACGATGATATCCAACTTTTTATCGATATATCCCGGCTCATAAGCCAAAAGACCGGATACTCTTTCGGTATCGACGTCAAGCACTCCGCCTTTATCCATTTCCTTCTTCAAAAGTTTATTGACCTTTTCCATTACCTTTTTGGTTCTTTCGGTAGGTCCTGTCAAAAACGACTTATCTCCTTCATAAGGCGTATAGTTGAGATTAATAAATCCTCTTACGTCGATCTTCTCTTGATACTCGCCTTCTTTGAAGCCGTTCCATTGCTCGAATTTCATTTGATCTTTCTCCTTTGTCGATCATACCGATTTATGGCAAATCAACTACATATTGTATATTGCTATATAAGTATAGACAAAATATAGTATATTGTCAACCGCTTTTCTCAACAATTTAATATTATTATTTTACTTTTATCCAGCGACTTTTCAAGCGACTCGCATCAACTTGAAACTTCTGATTTAGTATACTGCAAAATTAGCGTTTTAGTCGCTGATTTTTAGCACAATATATGGAATTTTCCATTAAAAAGTCCCAAAAGTCTTTTCGACCTTTGGGACTCCGATATTTTCTATAACACCTTTGACAAGAAATCTTTCAGACGCTCGTTCTGCGGTCTATTGAAAAGCATCAACGGCGAATTCTCTTCGACTATTTCTCCGCCGTCAAGGAAAAGCACCCTGTTTGCGACTTCCTTTGCAAAACTCATTTCGTGAGTAACGAATACCATAGTCATACCATCGTCTGCAAGTTCTTTGATCAAGGACAGAACTTCGCCGACCATTTCCGGATCAAGCGCCGACGTAGGCTCGTCGAAAAGCATTACCTCCGGATCCATTACAAGCGCTCTTGCGATCGCAACTCTCTGCTTTTGACCGCCAGACAACTTGGACGGGTATTCGTCTTTCTTATCAAGAAGCCCGATCCTCTCCAAGAGTTGACAAGCTTTTTCTGTAGCTTCCTTCTTCTTTTTGAGTTTAAGTTTGACAGGAGAAAGCACCATATTCTCCAATATCGTCAAGTTGTTGAAGAGATTGAAGTGTTGGAATACCATTCCTACGCGCTGTCTTGCCTTGTTGATATTGACCGTATGCATTTTTTTGTATGCTTTAAGAATTTTCTCAGTTTCTTTGCCTTCGTGTCTTTTGAGTTTATCCTCCAATTTGATCTCTCTAATGACGTTTTGCGAAAGTTCCTGTACTTTTTCAGCAGGCGCTTGCGCGATCAAATTATCCAAATTAGCTTTCTTTTTGAGCGGAAGATTTAATTCGGCTTTCAATGCGTTTGCCAAGAGTTTTTTATACGTATTACTGCTTTTTATAACGTTTTTGTGAAGATACGGATCTATACGAGTAATTAATTTATCTTCAAGCCAAACCTCGCCAAAAGTAGGCTCTTCCAGCAAATTCATACATCTGAGCAACGTGCTCTTACCGCTTCCCGACGGACCGATTATAGCAACCTTTTCGCCTCTTTTGATTTCGCATGAAATTCCATTTAAGACATTCAACTTACCAAAATATTTATAGATATTTTTTACGCCAATGATAAC
>CAMWIL010000051.1 GCA_947174325.1 uncultured Clostridia bacterium | reverse complement strand
GTCTAGATCCGGTCAACGCGGTCGTCGCCGTAGAGAACTTAGTCGTACCTGCCGAGGTAAAGCTCAAACCTACTTGCCAATAACCGGTCTCTTGATCGTATTGCACGCCTGCGCTTGCGATGTCGTTACCCGTCAACTTGCTGTCCAAATTTACTTTACCGTTCGGATCGTTGAGCGAAAGGTCGCCGTCTGCGCCGTCAACGTATTCTTTGAATTCAAAACTAGACGGACGTCCGATAAGACTGAAAATTCTGTCAGGATCGTCCTCATCCGGAATTTCAACACGGATTTTATTTTGAGATACCGTAATTTGAGCCTCCGTATAACCTTTGCCGAAAAGCAAAGATTCCAAACTTGCTCTGGTACCCTCTATCAATGTGTCAAGGTTTTCTTTTTGCTCGTCCGTAAGAGCGGATTCGTCAATACCGTAAACCGCATATACGCCGCCGCTGAGGTCAAGACCAAGACTGATATTCGTGATGTAAGCGTAGTAATCTTTAATACCCAACTCACCCTTATCCAAAGATACAAATCCGAATACCGAGCCAAGTACAATAAGAATCGCCAAGACTGTCAAAATCACGATTGACTGCCACTTTTTCACTTATTGTTGCCTCCCCTAAATTATTAGTCATTATTTATTATATATATATAATATAAATAAGTCAATAAAATTTTCGGCATTTTTTAACGCAATTAAGATTTTAAGCGTAAAATTATTCGATATTTTATTCAAGCCTGCCGAAAGACTGTCATAAATTATTTTTGACAAGTTTTGCCAAATTGAAAATGAGCCCGATCATATTCGGGCTCATAAACAAGTAAATTCCTAAATTACTTCTCTTCTCCGTCTTGCGCGTCGCACTCTTTTAAATACTCTTCATAAAGATTTTGCAACAATTCTTCGTCCTCAACAGGCATAAATACGTCGTTGCCCTCCTCGTCCGACTCTATTTTGAATATGAGCATTTCGTCTTCTTCCATCTCGCCCAAATCAACAGGTTGGAGATAGATATACCAATCGTCCTTATAATCCAAAGTAGCAATATGATGAAATTCCACTTCCTCGCCGTTGTCGTCGACAAGTACCATGAGTTCCTCGTCTTCCGTTAATTCTTGATTTTTGATATCTTCTGCCATTGTAATATCCTCCTATATGTTTTATAATACAATCTTTCTTGAATTTTGTCAAGTCCCTTGTTATTTAGCGAATACAAAGCTGTAAAGCGCAACCGACAGACTGACCGCCGCATTGAGCGATTCAATATCGCCGTTCATCGGCAACGCAACTATCTTCGACTTATTTCTCAACTCTGCCGAAAGCCCCTTACTCTCGCTTCCGACAGCCAAAGCATACGGTTCTTTCGGCTTTGGCAATCCGTATATGCTTTCTCCGCCCATATCCAAAGCGTATAAGCTATGACCGTCAACTAGACGCAACGCGTCTTCCCTATTACATTCTATCACGTTTACTCTGAAAATCCCGCCCATCGAAGATCTTACCACTTTGCCGCAAGTATGATCAACGCAGTCGATAGCTATAATATCCTTTATTCCGCAAGCGACGCACGTTCTGATTATCGTGCCGAAATTACCCGGATCGCTTATGCCGTCCAATACCACGGCGTTGCCGATATTATCTGAGCTTGCAGCCGGCGACTTGACAACGGCAAGTATTCCGCTCGGCGTTACCGTTTCGCTCAAAGCTTTCATTACTTTGTCGTCTACCGTTATAATTTTATCTTGCGGGTAACGTTTTAAAATATATTCAAATTCAACTAATTTATTTTTTAGGACGAAGATATTTTCAACGTCAATGCTCGACGGCATATCCTTGACGATATTTTCGCCCTCTACTGCAAATTCGCCTTGTTCTTTACGAAACGACTTGTCCCGCAATTTCCTTACAAACTGTATTTTTGGATTTTTTATTGACGTTATTTCTATCATACTTCCTCTATTCAATCTTACACGATAAAAAATTTTATTTCAATGATTTACCGCAATAAAAGTAAATTTTGCAATTTATCTCCTATATCGACAAATATGAAATCGCGCCTGCCACCATAGCGTTAAACGTAAAATTCATTACGGAAACCAAAAGTCCTACGGTAAGTATTCCGCCATAAAGCCATTTGGCTTTATCCTCTATCTCTCCCCTTTTTACATATTCGGGAAAATGTTTACGTCTATAACAAATCAAAAAGTATCCCGTCGCCACAAAACCGACGCAAGTAATAACGGCAAATAAAACTGCCCAACCTTTGGGAACTGACACCAATTTATCATTCAATTTTATCGCGTAAAAGACTACGACGCCCAAAATTGCGATAAACTGCTCTAAAAAAATAGCAAGGAGCGAGTTCCCAGTCAAACGCAGTTTCTTATTCGCGTTGATAAGCATTTTCATCCTATAAAGATAGTTTATTCCCGTACTCCACACTGATAGATAAAGCAGAACTGTAATCAAAACCAATACTATCATTCGCAACCCGTTATAATTTTAAGTATCAAATTAAATAGTTTAATATAAAAATAAGGCAGCCCTTAGACTGCCGTTATCTATATTCGTAAAATTAAGCCTTAGCTTTTTCGCACAAAGCGGTAAATGCGCTCGGATCGTTTACGGCGATGTCAGCCAAAACCTTACGGTTGAGGTCAATACCGTTCTTTTTAAGACCGCTCATAAACTTGCTGTAATTCAAGCCGTTGAGTCTTGCCGCAGCGTTTATTCTGGTGATCCACAAAGATCTGAAATCTCTCTTTTTGAGCTTTCTTCCTACGTAAGCGTAGTTTTGAGATTTCATGACTGCCTGACGGGCTACTCTGTACAACTTCGACTTTGCGCCGAAATAACCTTTAGCCGACTTTAATATTTTTCTACGCTTCTTAACAGCGTTTACACCTCTTTTAATTCTCATTTTTCGTACCTCCGTTAGACTAAATCATTTCCTTGATGGTCTTTTCTTGTGTTGATGAAACGTAAGCGGTCTTTCTGAGTCCGCGCTTTCTCTTAGGCGCCTTCTTGCTCAGAATGTGTCTTCTGTTCATTTTTGCTCTTTTTACTTTGCCCGTACCGGTCAAATGGAAACGCTTTTTAGCGCCGCTATGTGATTTTTGCTTTGGCATATATCCGTCCTCCAAAAAAATTATTATTTCTTAGCAATAGGAGCAAGAGTCATTGCAATGCTCTTTCCTTCCAACAAAGGTTTTTTCTCCATTTGCGCGATGTCTTTTAATATGTCGAAAAAGTCGTCCATTACCTTCATAGCGAGTTCTGGTCTTGCCATCTGTCTACCTCTTAGTCTGATGGATACTCTTACTCTGTCGCCGTTTGTAATAAACTTCTGCGCTTGTTTTGCTTTCGTATTCAAGTCGCCGACGTCGATCGTAGCGGACAACCAAACTTCTTTAAGTTCAACAACGCGCTGATTTTTCTTATTTTCCTTTTCTTTCTTTACGGTCTCATATTTGAATTTGCCATAATTCATAATTTTGCAAACAGGCGGTTTCGCCGTTGGAGAAATCAAGACAAGATCAAGATTCTTCTGCTCTGCAAGTTCGTTTGCTTCATTGCTGGACATTATACCGAGTTGAGCGCCGTCCTGATCGAGAACTCTGACGGATTTTTCTCTTATTTGTCCGTTGATAAGCATTTCTTTTATGGTCGTATCCTCCTCGCCGCTTGGGCAAAAAAATATGAGTAACACAGCATAATGTTACTCATAATAAAATCAATTTTATTAACCGATGCGACGCGATTGTCGAAAGGTGAGTATCAATACTGCTTTGTTTTCGTATGTATGATATCAAAAATTCCCCACCTTGTCAAACGTTTTACAGCGGATATTTATATATTTTTTAAAAATTTATTCTGTTAATTTCATTTATCGTGCAATTACCGTCTTTGCTGTCAAGAAGTTCAAACGTTGCGTAGTCACCGCCGGAAGTAAACGATACCACTCTTCCGCCTCTGGGATAATTCTTGTAAAGTTTACGTTTTGCTCCGCTGAACATGAAATACTTCCACTCGCTGTAGCCGTATGCCGACATTCTGCCGTAAGCCAATATCAAAGAGTGATCGTCGCTGATATTGTAAACTCCTGAAAAATTGCTCAAATGATCGTGTCCTACATAAATTCCTTTAACGTTCTTCTGTGTCTTCAAACTCTCTCTGAATTTTTCGTTCGCATTGGGATCTTTTGTAGGATAATAACATTTTCCGTCTTCCGGACTTTCGATCTCTCCCAAAAATACGGGAACGACTTCCTTATTTTCCCTATTGTCGTACATAGTCTGGAACTCTTCCGTCGGTTCGTGAGTATAGATACTGAATTGCACGCCTTTATATTTTTCGCTCATTTGATTGTAGAAATCGATCTGCCCTTGCGTAAAGCCGTCGTAAGGGCTCGTAAGACAAGAAGCGCAATCAAGAAGCATAACGCCGTGAACGACGCTCTCGCCGTCATAAACCGGAATAAAGTAATTGCAATACGTATCCTCTTCTTCGTTTATGTAAGTCTCCCAACGCTCGTTTTCTTCCAAACCGCCGATGAAATACGCCGATTTTTGATATATTTCAAGCATTTCGCGTTTTGAAATTACTCCGCACGCCCCGTCGTGATTGCCAAACTCCGCAGTCCAAGGTATCTTCTTGCCGTCAAAATAAGAAGTGATCTGATTGAGTATCTTTTTAGCTTTCCATTTTTGTCCGATCAAATATTCGGGACTTATCTGATCCCCTGTCAATACGATAAGATCGGGATTTGCGCTTGCAATCGTCGCGTCCATTACTTCAAGGCTGTTTTCTCCTATCGCTCCGACAAATTGAATATCAGCCATTTGCAAAATATCAAACTTACCGTCTTCTCCTACGCTTAATTTTAAATCCACGCTGCCTTTCTCAACGCCCGACCACTCGAATTCGTCATATTTTGAGCACCCCGTCAACGTAATCGCCATTAAAGCAACTATAAGTATAAATACGATAGATCTTCCAAAAAACTTTTTCATAACTTACCGCCCTATTTTAAATATGTATTATATTAGCATAATAAAAGCGTTTTTTCAAGACCAAAACAAAAATTATCCGCCATTTTTCCCTATATTTAATAAATTTTTACAGAAGCGTTCAACGTGTAATTCGTAGTTTTGGGCAAAATTTGTCAAAATATTATCAATCTTACGTAGAAAAGAAAAAGCCACCGCTATACGCGCGATGACTTTCAACTTTGAGATCTGATTTTAATTAAAGACTAATCCAGTCTTCTCGTAGCTACGTCGTCCAAAACCTTTTCGGCAAATTCCATAAACGACATTTCGCCCATTACTACTCCGCCTCTGCGTCTTACTGCAACTACGCCGTTTTCGACTTCCTTATCGCCTATGATAAGCATATAAGGAACTTTTTCCAACTGCGCGGATCTTATCTTGTATCCTACCGTTTCGCTACGCGCGTCCACCTCGGCTCTAATGCCCATAGCTCTCAATTTTTCCTGTATTTTATTGCACTCTTCTACCGTGCGATCCGTCAAGCTGATGACTTTGACCTGTACGGGACTTGCCCAAACCGGGAACGCTCCCGCAAACTTCTCTATCATCAACGCCATAGTTCTTTCATAACATCCGATTGACGAACGGTGTATGATATAAGGTCTCTTCTTCTCGCCGTTCTCATCAATATAAGACATATCGAAGTTTTCCGCAAGGAACATATCGACTTGTACGGTAATGATAGTATCTTCCTTGCCGTGTACGTTCTTTATCTGAATATCAAGTTTTGGACCGTAGAAAGCGGCTTCGCCCTTTGCTTCGGTATAATCAAGTCCAATATTGTCGAGGATCTTTCTCATAGTATCCTCAGCCTTTTCCCAGACTTCCGGCTCATTGATGTACTTCTCGGTGTCGGCAGGATCCCATTTGCTGAATCTATACGTTACGTCGTTTTCAAGTCCTGTGCATTTGAGCATATATTTGATAAGATCGACCACTCCTTTGAACTCGTTTTCGAGCTGCTCGGGCGTGCAGACGATGTGACCTTCCGAAAGCGTAAACTGTCTTACTCTTATAAGCCCGTGCATTTCGCCAGACGCTTCGTTTCTAAAAAGCGTAGAAGTTTCGCCGTATCTCAAAGGCAAATCTCTATATGACTTCAAACCGTTGTTGTATATCGTATATTGGAACGGACAAGTCATAGGACGCAACGCAAATACTTCGTCGTCCTTTTTCTCATCGCCGATAACGAACATTCCGTCAAGATAGTGATCCCAGTGACCTGAAATCTTATAAAGGTTGGACTTAGCCATATAAGGCGTCTTTGTCAATACGTAGCCTCTTCTCTCTTCTTCGTCTTCTACAAATCTCTGAAGTATTTGGAAAAGCTTTGCGCCCTTTGGCATAAGCAAAGGCAGACCTTGACCAATGTTTTCGTCGGTCATAAATATTCCCATTTCTCTACCAAGTTTATTGTGATCTCTCTTCTTCGCCTCTTCTACCGCTTGCAAATACTCTTGAAGCTCTGACTTCTTGTCAAACGCAGTGCCGTAAATACGCGAAAGCATCTTATTTTTTTCGTTACCTCTCCAATATGCGCCCGTAAGACTTGTCAGTTTGAATGCTTTTACCATTCCCGTAAACGGCAAATGCGGACCGGCGCAAAGATCTACGAAGTCTCCTTGTTTGTAGAAAGATATTTCCGATCCCTCCGGCAAGTCGTTTATAAGTTCAATCTTATAATCCTCTCCGTAGCCCGCCATTAGATCGATAGCCTCGTTCTTAGGCAAAACAAATCTAGTAATAGGATAATTCGCCTTGATAATATTCTTCATCTCCTGTTCTATCTTGTTGAATTCGTCGGTAGATATAGGAGTCTTAAAATCAAAATCGTAATAAAAACCGTTTGCTATAGCCGGACCGATCGCCAATTTTACCGTCGGAAAAATGTTTTTGATAGCTTGCGCAAGAATATGCGAAGCCGTATGTCTATAAATAAGTTTTCCTTCATCGTCCGCAAAAGTCAGCAATTCCAAATTGCAATCTTCGTTGACGATAGTTCTTGTCTCCACCACTTTACCGTTGAGTTTCGCGCCCAACGTCGCTCTTGCCAAGCCTTCGGAAATCTCCTTTGCGATTTCGTAGACGCTCATTCCGTCGTTAAACTCTCTGACGCTTCCGTCTTTTAGCGTAACTTTCATAAATTCACCTCATCTTAATATATTTAACTTTTTACTCCAAAAAAAATACGTCCTAAAAGTCATTGACTTTAAGGACGATTACTCGCGGTTCCACCTTAATTACGGCGCTCTCTGCCGTCGCTTCTTTTTTGCCGATTCGTACGGCAGACGTGTTTTTCCTCGCGGTGGTATGATTGACATCCTCGCATATCGTTCTCAGCATCCGATACTCTCTGTGGCGATTGCCTCCCAATCACGTGTCCTCGGGTACGCAATTTTGTTGCGTTGCAATTAAATTGTATTCATATTATAATACCGACTTTTTCGGTTGTCAACACAAAACAAGGATAATTTTCTCGCCTGATTTTTGCGTTTATAACCAATAATCACTAGATATTGCGTTTTTTAGCGTCTTATTAAGATATGAAAATACAATAAATAGTTGTCACAAAATTTTTACGTCTACGATATTGCGAAGAGCGTTTAGAAGTTCCTTGTCCGCATTACCTCTTTCTATCACCACTTCGCTTGCGCCGTACTTGACTATGGCGTTGATAATATTGTGTACTTTATCCGTATATATCTCGGGAACTTTGACAAGTCCTCCCTGCGTAACGTTTGTGATCAATATTTCTCTGCTGTCCGCAATAAACAAACTCGTATCCTTCCTATCGCCCAACATATACAGCGCGAGAGAATATATTTCCTTTTCTCCAAAGCCCTTGCCCAAAGTGTTGAGTATGATCGAGCCGAGTTCCTTCCATTCACCTACTAGGTCTCGAAGTCTGAAATTCACTATGCCGTCTACGCAATAATTTTTGAGATTGGATATTTGCCTTTTGACAAACTCCTCTTCTTTCTTGTTGTCGTAATACAGCATTGACGATATGAGCGTACAGAGCGAAGTGTCAATCGCTCTCTTGCCTATCGACGAGATTATATACTGTAATTTTATATTGTTGAGTATGATATCGGCAATAAGTTCTCTAACTGCAGTCTGACAGACCTCTTTGTCAAACTCTTTGGACGCGACGTCATAAGATAAATACCCTTCTTCTTCGCCCTCTGCAAAATACAACCCCTCAATTCTTTCCAAACCCTTTTTCAATACGTCTTCTTTGTTGAAATGCTTACTTATTAAAATAGTACTCTGCCACATAATTTCCTCATTAGGTATTGTATGCCAACATTTTTAATTTATGCTTGACCTTATTTCCAAAATATGTAGTCAGCGCCATAAAATACTTTTTTAAACCTAATTCTCTCATTTTGGAAGTTTGCCGTTAAAATCGCGTCGCATTTAATTAGACTTAAAAGAAAGTTTAATTTGACAGCATTTTGTCAACTTAGTATAATATATTGTATATATAAACGCGCGAGGTGTCTATGAAAAAGAATACGCTTAAAGAATACGCAAAACTTATCGCTCAAAAGGGCGTCAACGTACAAAAAGGTCAAGAAGTATGGGTCACGGCTTCTTTGGATCAGCCTGAATTTATCGAAATGCTCGTCAAGGAGTGTTACGCGCTCGGAGCAAAAGAAGTTGTAGTAGACTGGCAGCACTCCCCTTTGACCGTACTCAATTCAAAGTATATGAACCAAAAGGATATGAATGAAGTCAAAGACTGGCAAGTGGAAAAAATGAAGTATCAAGCGAATATACTCCCTGCAAGAATCTATATTGATTCCGACGATCCCGACGGTTTGAAAGACGCTAGACAAGACAAAATAGCAAAAGAGAAAATGGCTAAGTACCCTATACGCAAGCCATATATAGACGCTATGGACAATAAATATCAATGGTGCATTGCCGCCGTACCTAGCGTTGCGTGGGCAAAAAAAGTCTTCCCTAACGAACGCGCATCCGTAGCCGTGGAAAAGTTGTGGCAGGCAATTCTCTACACTTCGCGCGCAGAAAGTACGCCGATCGAAAATTGGAACAAGCACAATGCCAACGTCCACGCAAAATGCGACTACCTCAACTCTCTTGGCTTAAAGTTTCTTGAATACTCCTCGTCCAACGGTACGAATTTGAAGGTGGAACTTTTGGAAAACGCAAACTTTCTCGCAGGTAGCGAAAAGACTTTGCAAGGCGTGGAATTCAATCCCAATATTCCCAGCGAAGAGGTGTTCACTACCCCCAAGGCCGGGGCTGTCGAAGGCGTTGTCTATGCGACAAAGCCACTGTCTTACCAAGGCGCGCTTATCGAAAATTTCAGAATCAATTTCACTAATGGCAAAGTAAGCGAAGTTTTTGCCGAAAAGAATCAGGAGTTGCTTGAACAAATGGTCGCTATGGACGACGGCGCAAAAATGCTTGGAGAATGCGCGCTCGTACCGCAGGACTCTCCTATCAGCAACAGCGGCATACTTTTCTATAATACGCTTTTTGATGAAAACGCAAGTTGTCATCTGGCTTTGGGAAGAGGTTTTTCCAACTGCATTAAAGATTTTGATAAATACTCTCAAAAAGATTTTGACGAAATGGGAGTAAACACAAGTATGATACACGTCGATTTTATGATAGGCTCTAACGATATGGATATCGTAGGCGTAACCAAAGACGGCAAGCGCATACAAATCTTCAAAAACGGCAACTGGGCTTTTTAATCTATAGCTAGTACAAATTACAGGTCGGACAAATTTGCCCGACCTGTAATTATTTTGTCTACATTCTAAACAAGGATATTTGTCATCCTATCTTGTTGAACTTGCTGTTTGCAGAACCCGAAGTCGCAATTCTCGGATCTCCGTAATAATTTACTTTAACCGCCCCGCTTGCGTTAGCGTTTATCAAGTCTTTTACGTTTACCGTCATATTTACCGCCCCGCTTGCGTCTATATCAAGCGTGTTAAGAGTAAAGTTGCCTGCGTCAAGACGGCAGTGACCGGATACTTTTGCAACGAATGAATCGCCCTCTCCGCTCAAAGATATATTTGACGTTCCGCTTGACTTCACGTTGAATTCTGAACAGCTCAAATTATCAGAACTCAACGATGTCGCTCCCGATGAATTCAAGTTGAAACTTTGCGCGCTTCCGTTGATTTTCATATTTGCAGCGCCGGAAGCCTTTACGTCAATTATTTGGAACTCGCCTTTCATATCAACAGAACAATACCCTGACACGTTAAGACTGACGTTGCCCGCTGTTATCTCCGACTCTGTCGAAATATGCGTCGCGCCGCTCAATTTCATATCTATATCGCCGAATTCCCAATCAGGCAATACGAGCGTTACCTCTTCGCTGAAATCGCAATTCATTGATAATTTTACGTCCTCAGGCAAAGTAAGTATCAAATCGGTCTTTTGACGTTTGCAATACCACTTTTTTACGCGATTCTTCCAATCTATTTTTTCTTCCATTTTCAAAACGCCATTCTCTATTGCAACCGTAACGTTTGAAATTTCGCTTTGACTGTAAGATAAAGAACACGTTTCTCCCCGTTTGAATATAACGTTGTAATCGCCTGACAATGAGAATTCTATCGCATTGACAGCCTCTTCACTCGTGTATTCCATTTGAGTATACTCCAACGGTTCGTTGAAAATCTGGTTGTCGCTTGTCTTGTACATATAAAAACCTGCTCCGCAAACGGCCACTCCGATTATCAGCAATACCACCATCCCAATTAAAATTCTTTTCATAACTATCTCCTTTATGCGCGTCCTTTGACAAGTCTTTTAAAGCACTTGCAACTCAAATGTCCGAAAAGATGTATCAATTCTCCTACTGCCAATACCACAAAACCCGCGCCAATCACCATTAAAAAGGCGCTTATACTTTGTGTGATCAAGGTGAACGATACGATCATCACGGCAATTCCCGCCAATATTACGGCAATATGCGCAATGAAAAACATTATCGAAAGCGCAATAAGCGCTATGCCGAAGACTATCGAAAAAATCAATTTTAAAATAGTCGCCAAAAATCCTCTTCTTCTTTTCTTACGAGGCTTTTCTCTGACTTCGTAATCGCGGTCATAATCGTGATATTCCTCACGGTACACTATCCTCTGTCTTTTTCTTCCGTCTTCGTAATTTACGCTGTCCGCGACGTCTTCAGGAAATCCGAATTCTCTCAAAACTTCTCTTTCCGTCAAACCGTCTTCCAACTTATCGCGGTACATCTCATTGTAATAATTGAGAACTTCTTTGCGCTCGTCTTTCGGCGTTCCCCTAACGGACAACTCCCGATCCAACTGCTTAAACCAACTTCGTTTGTTCATTTCTCCATCCTCCTTACTTTCTCAAAAAGCGGTATATTTCCATAATTTGATCCATATCCTGACAAAATTCTCTCAACTTTATCTTGCCTCTATCTGTTATTCTGTAATATTTTCGCAGTCTGCCACTGTAAAGCTTATTGCGAGTAACGACGCATTTGGAACTTTCCAATCTCTTCAATATAGGATACAACGTTGATTCGGATATTTCGATGTACGGCGAAAGCTGCCCTATTATCTTGTATCCGTACGACTCTTCGTCGCGGATAGCCGCCAATACGCAGCCTTCCAAAAGTCCTTTTTTAAGTTGGGAATCCATCGCTCACCTCAATACCCTTTATTACATAATACTATACATTGCATAGTAT
>CAMWIL010000050.1 GCA_947174325.1 uncultured Clostridia bacterium | reverse complement strand
CTGGGTGGCTCGGTCTTCTTCCGCTAAAACGAAAATCTCACCACTCTCCACAGTCGCAACAAACGTGGTTTAATCAGCTTGATATTTCTCCACTACGCTACGCTTTTGTCGAAATGACAGTATAATAAAAATCACATACGCGGACTTTGAGGCGGCTAAGTGTGTTTTGTAATTATTTGCTCATAGTTTTTGGTTTAGCTGACTTGCGAAATCTTTCTTACTATCGCTAAAAAATATGGCTTAAATAATTGCGAAACCACTTAAAGCCATACAATACCAATAAAAGTTAAGAGTGAAAAAGTCCCGCCGTACTTGACGTACGGCGGGACCTATTTTTTATACCGATTTGGCGGAAAAGGCGCATTTTAATCTTGCATATTCACCTTTCCGCCGAACAACCCTATAAGACGTGTTTTACTCCGTCTTTCTTAGACACGCGATAAAGCGTTATCTTGCTGCCCAAGACTTGAACTACTTGCGATTTACTCTGCAAGGCAAGTTCTTCGGCAATCTCTTTTGCCGAAAAATCGGCATTGCGAAGCACTGCAATCTTTATCAATTCTCTTGTGTCGAGTTGTTCGTCGATCTGTTTGATCAACGCATCTCCCACTCCGTTTTTGCCTATATGCGTGGTCGGCTCTATATTCATAGCCAAAGATCTCAATTTGGCACGCTCTGCGCTCGTCATAATATTTTATTCTCCTTACTATTGTTTGTCAGTCTACAAAGTCGAATTCTATGTCGCCTATGCGGACAGTGTCGCCTTCTTTACAGCCGTTGTTGTAAAGCGCTTTGATTACTCCTCTGTCTTTGAGAGTCTTTTGGAAGTATCTAAACGATTCGTAATCGTCCAACACCACGTTTCTTATCAGCATATTAATAAGACCGCCATGCACTTCGTATACGCCGTCTTCATCGACGGTAATAACGTACGAAGTACTGTCATTGCGATTTTCGTCAAACGCAACTACTTCCATAGGCTCGATCTGCGGCAATTCATCTAAGTCCTTGCTTATCCTGTCCAACATTTCCTTTGTGCCGCTGTTGGCTATCGCTGAAATACGAATTACTTTACTGCCGAGTTTTTTCTCAAACGCCTCTATCGCGCCGTCGTCTTCGAGCAAGTCGCATTTGTTGGCGACTACTATTTGAGGAAGCGAAGCGAGCTTTGCCGAATAACTTTCAAGTTCGTTATTGATAGTCAAATAATCTTCGTAGGGATCTCTTCCCTCTATACCTGAAATATCTACGACGTGAACGATAAGCCTTACCCTTTCGATATGCCTCAAAAAGTTGTGTCCCAAACCAGCGCCCTCGCTAGCTCCTTCTATAAGTCCGGGGATATCTGCAACTACAAAGTCCTTATCGTAATACTTGACTACGCCCAAATTAGGCGTAAGCGTAGTAAAATGATAGTTGGCGATCTTAGGTCTTGCAGAAGAAACAACAGATAGAATAGTTGATTTTCCTACGTTAGGAAAACCTACGAGACCTACGTCTGCGATCGTCTTCAATTCCAACGTCAACTCGACTTCTTGCGTCTTTTCGCCCTTCTGCGAAAATCTAGGCGCTTTTCGTTGAGCGGTCGCAAACCTTGCGTTGCCTTTACCTCCCAATCCGCCTTTTTGCAACAAAAATTGGCTGTCGTCGTAAAACATATCGGCAAGAACGTTTCCCGTCTTCTTTTCCTTGATGACAGTACCCTTGGGAACTTTGATATATAAGTCTTTTCCGCTTTTACCTTTACAGTTCTTAGCTCCGCCGTTTTCTCCGTTTTCCGCCCTAAAATGCTTGGCAAATTTGAAGTCTATCAGAGTCGAAGCGCTTTTATCGACGATGAAAATTATATCACCGCCGTTGCCGCCGTCGCCGCCGTCAGGTCCGCCTTGCGCAACGTACTTCTCGGTGTGGAAAGATACCACGCCGTCGCCGCCATTGCCCGCTTTAACAAATATTGTTGCAATATCTAAAAACATAGTTTATTCCTTAGAAAATTTTTCTATAATGGCTTTTGCCGCCTTGCGTCCTGCTCCCATAGCAAGAATTACCGTTGCCGCGCCTGTCACAGCGTCGCCGCCGGAATATATTCCCTCTACGCTCGTAGCCATAGTTTCTTCATCGACAATGATAGTACCTTTCTTGCTGAACTCCATATTCGCGCACGATTTCCTTATCATAGGATTGGGGCTTGTGCCGAGCGCAACGACTACTTGATCAACGTCTATCACGAATTCGCTACCCTCAATAGGTTCGGGACGTCTACGACCGGAAGCGTCAGGCTCGCCGAGCTGCATTTTTACGCACTTGATGCCGCAAACCTTTCCCTCATTGCCCAATATCTCAACGGGGTTGGTAAGCAAGACGAGTTTGATCCCCTCTTCGACTGCGTGCTCGATCTCTTCAGCTCTTGCGGGCATTTCCTCTCTTCCTCTGCGATATATTATGTACACTTCTCCGCCGCCTATTCTCTTTGCGGTACGAGCCGCGTCCATTGCGACGTTGCCCGCGCCGATGACCGCTACTGACTTACCGCAGTATACCGGCGTTATAGCGTCGTCTTTGTACGCTTGCATCAAGTTGACTCTCGTCAAAAGTTCGTTGGCGGAAGACACTCCGTTGAGGTTTTCGCCCTTGATATTCATAAACATAGGAAGACCTGCGCCAGTGCCTATAAAGATTGCGTCGTATTCTTCTTGCAATTCTTCAAAAGTAATCGCTTTGCCGATAACGGTATTAAGCCTTATCTCAACTCCCAACGCTTTGAGCTTGTCGATTTCTTTTTCTACTACTTCTTCTTTTGGAAGTCTGAACTCTGGAATACCGTACACAAGCACTCCGCCCGCTTTATGGAAAGCCTCGAATATAGTTACCTTAAAGCCGTTCAAAGCGCAGTCTGCGGCGCAAGCAAGTCCTGCCGGTCCGCTGCCTACGACAGCGACTTTCTTACCGTTCCACTCAGGAGCTTTGAGCGCGCCCGTTCCCTTTTTCAAACCGTAGTCTCCTACGTATCTCTCCAACGCGCCTATTGCAACGCTTCCCCCGAGTTTAGCCTTTCGAATGCACTTGCCTTCGCATTGGTTTTCCTGCGGACATACTCTACCGCAAATAGCCGGCAAAAGCGACGATTGACTGATAACCTCCAAAGCTCCGTCCTTATCGTTTTGAGTCAGACACTTGATGAACGCGGGAATATTGATACCTACCGGACATCCAGTGCGACAAGGCGCGTTTTTGCAGTTGATACATCTGCTTGCCTCTTCTGCCATCAAGGCGTCGTCAAAGCCTAAATTTACTTCTTCAAAATTGTTTATTCTCTCTTGCGCCGATTGGTGCTTAGTTTTATTTCTCGGTGAATTGTTCATAATTTCAACCTCTCAAATTACATTTTTGCTCGTGCTCGCGATAGAATTTACTTCTCGTCATCGCTTCGTCGAAATTGACTGCGTGTCCGTCAAATTCCGGTCCGTCAACGCAAGCGTATTTCGTTTCTCCGCCGACGGTAAGTCTGCAACCGCCGCACATACCCGTGCCGTCAACCATAATGGTATTCATTGACACTACCGTAGGTATGTTGTATTTACGCGTGAGTTCGCTGACGTTTTTCATCATTATCATAGGACCTACGACGAGTACGCAATCGATTTTGTCGCCTGCGTCTATCCTCTCTTGAAGTACGGTCGTAACAAAACCTTTCGTACCCATAGATCCGTCGTCCGTTGAGATAAATACGTTTTCGCAATTAGCCTTGAATTCGTCTATATCAAAAAGCAGATCCTTTGTTCTTGCGCCCATAATGACGTTGCTTTTCAAGCCTTTTTGCTTGCGTAATTTTGCTTGGGGATAAATAACCGCGCAGCCTATACCGCCGCCTACCAACACAAGATTTTCGTATTGATCGAGATCGGTTGCGTTGCCTAACGGTCCTACCAAAGCGTAAAGACTATCGCCTTCTTTGAGCGCAGCCATTTTGTGCGTGGAATAACCGACTTCCTGCACGAGAAGCGTGATCGTCTCCGCTTGTCTGTCATAATCGCAGATAGTGAACGGAACTCTTTCTCCGCCTTCTTCTACAATGACTATAACAAACTGTCCCGGAAGACAGTGCTTAGACACCGTAGGCGTATGTACTACGTACTTTTTTACTTTCGGAGCAACTTCGTAGATCTTCAAAAGTTTGTTCATATATTGTTTCTCCTAAAAACTTATTTACCGTTAAAATGTCTGCAATACTCATTGATAAGACACTCCGAGCATTGCGGTTTTCTTGCCGAGCAAGTATATCTGCCGTGATGTATCAGCAGATGGTGAGCATGCGCCCATACTTCTTTGGGAAGGACGTTCATCAGCGCGCGTTCGACCATTATAGGGTCGTTGCTGTCACAAAAACCTATTCTGTTGCTAAGTCTTAAGACGTGAGTATCTACGGCAATAGCCTGTCCGCCGAACGCTACGGAATAAACGACGTTTGCCGTCTTTCTTCCCACTCCCGCCAACGTCATAAGCGAGTTGATATCGCCGGGTACTTCTCCGCCGAATTTAGTAACGATATCCTGACTTGCGGAAATTATATTTTTTGCCTTGTTGCGATAAAATCCGCAGGTATAGATATATTTTATCAACTCGTCCTCGCTCAACTCGGCAAACTGCAACGGCGTATTATAGACCTTAAAGAGTTTTTCAGTCACTTGATTTACGCGCTTATCCGTGCACTGCGCAGACAATATCACCGCTACAAGCAACTCAAAAGGCGAAGAATACGCAAGTTCGCACTCCGCGTTTGGGTGCATAACTTCCAACTTCGCAATCATATCAGATACTTCTCTTTTGTTAAATTTCTTAGCCATATCACAAATAGATCTTTGATATATTTTTACAGCATTGACGGCGCGCTAAAAAACACGCCGACAATTTCTCTTCTTTATTTCGCGCTTAGGATTGACTTATTATCCTCTCAACGGCTTCGATAGTCTTCTGTCTGTCGCCAAAAGCGGTAAGTCTGAAATAGCCTTCGCCCATTTTACCGAAACCTGCGCCGGGCGTACCTACTACGTTTGCCTTTGTAAGCAAATGGTCGAAGTATTCCCACGAAGTCATACCGTCCGGACATTTGAGCCAGATATATGGCGAATTTACTCCGCCAATATGCCATATGCCTTTCTTTTCAAGTCCTTCATGGATAATGCGAGCGTTTTCTTTATAGTATGCGATATTTTCCATTATCTGTTTGAAACCTTCCTCGGAGAATACCGCCTGCGCGCCTTTTTGGATAATATAAGGAACGCCGTTGAACTTCGTGCACTGTCTTCTGTTCCAAAGCGAATTCATTTTGGTATTGTCGAAAATCAACTCTTTTGGCACAACGGTATATCCGCATCTCGTGCCTGTAAAGCCTGCCGTCTTGGAAAGAGAACAGAATTCTATAGCGCAAGTTCTCGCGCCGTCTATCTCGAAAATACTTCTCGGCAAAGTCGGATCGCCGACAAAAGCTTCGTACGCCGAATCGAAAAGTATCAACGCTTTGCAATCGTTTGCATAGTCTACCCACGCTTTGAGTTCTTCATGCGTATAGACCGCGCCCGTAGGATTGTTGGGCGAACAAATATAGATTATATCCGCTTTATATTTCTTGTCGGGCATAGGCTTAAACGAATTGCTTTGATTGCCCTCGGCTGTGTCTATCTTTCTTCCTGCCATAACGTTGGTATCTACGTATGCAGGATATACGGGATCGGGGATCAATACCTTATTGCTAGGATGGAGTATATCAAGAATATTGCCCAAATCGCTCTTTGCTCCGTCGCTGATAAATATTTCGTCGCTGTCAATCTTTACGTTTTTGGAAGCGTAATACTTTGCGATCTCCTCTCTCAAAAAGTCGTATCCCTGCTCCGGACCGTAGCCTCTGAAAGTAGCTTTTTGTCCCATCTCATCAGTGGCTTCGTGAATTGCCTTTATCACTGCGGGAACAAGCGGCATAGTAACGTCGCCTATACCGAGTCTATAAACCTCAACTCCCGGATTTTGCTCCTGATAAGCTTTTATTTTCTTTGCTATCGTCGAAAACAGATAGCTGTCTTTCAAATCTAAAAAGTTTGTATTGATCTTCATATTATTATTCCTTTATTATCAATATAATTATTTATATGATCATTTCGATTTAGAAAAGTAATTTCGTATTTAAGCTATCCCGCAATAGGAACGGCAATCATATGTATTACTTTATCTTGCTTTCTTTCATTACGACGTATTCTTCTCTCTCCGCGCCTACCGAAACGTAAGTGATAGGACACTCGACAGCCTTCTCGATATACTTGATATAAGCCAACGCTTCTTTTGGAAGATCGCTCGGCTTTCTGCAAGCGGAAATATCGCAATTCCAACCGTCCAAATACTCAAAAACAGGCGTCGCTATTCTCAACTCTTCTCCGCTTGGGAAACTAGTCGTAGTCTTGTCGCCTACCTTATAAGCGGTACATACCGGTATCTTCTTCATATATGAAAGAACGTCAAGCTTTGTCAAAGCAAGCTCTGTCGCGCCTTGCATTTCCACTCCGTATTTTGAAGCCACTACGTCGAAAGCGCCGACTCTTCTCGGTCTTCCCGTAGCCGCGCCGTATTCTCCGCCCGCCTGTCTTAATTCTTCGGCTTCGTTGCCGAACATTTCAACGGTGAAAGGTCCTTCTCCTACGCAAGAGCTGTACGCTTTCATAATTCCGAATACGTTGTCAAGTTTATACTTGGGAATACCCGCGCCGATAGGGGCGTAAGCAGCTATCGTGTTGGACGAAGAAGTATAAGGATTGATACCGAAATCGATATCTCTGAGAGCGCCCAACTGAGCCTCGAATACTACCTTTTTGCCTTGCTTTAAACTCTCGTCCAAGAATTCGCCAGTGTTGCACACGAAAGGTTTAAGCTTGTTGCCGTACTCTTCAAGCCAATTCATTATCTCATCGACTTCTATCTTATTCGAACCGTAAGCCTTTTGGATAAACAAATTTTTCCACTCAACTATACCCTCTATTCTTTTTCTCAAAGCTTCGGGATAGAAGAGATCTCCCATCATAATTATCTTTTTGAGGTATTTATCGCCGTAAACGGGCGCGATTCCTCTTCTCGTTGAACCGTACTTTGCGTCGCCCAATCTATCCTCTTCCAGACAATCCTGTCTAACGTGGTAAGGCATACATATGACCGCTCTCGAACTGATTTTGAGGTTTTCGGGCGTGATTTTTACTCCCTTCTCCGTCAATCTCGCCATTTCGCCGACAAGGTGTTGCATATCTATGACCATACCGTTGCCCATAACGTTGACGACCTCGGGACGCAAAATGCCCGAAGGTATAAGATTGAGAATAAATTTTCCGAGATGATTTATTACGGTATGACCCGCGTTGTTTCCGCCTTGATATCTGACTACGATATCGTAATCGCTAGACACAAGGTCAACCATTCTGCCTTTGCCTTCGTCGCCCCAGTTGATACCTACTATTGCTGTTAACATTATATACTCCTTCCGCTTTAAGCGAATAAACTTATCTTAACGTGTTGCGACCGAATATTATTCCCACTCGATCGTTGCCGGCGGTTTGGACGTGATGTCATAAACCACTCTGTTGATATGCGAAACTTCATTGACTATTCTCGTAGAGATCTTTTCAAGCACGTCCGCCGGAATTCTCGCCCAGTCCGCCGTCATAGCGTCAACCGAAGTCACGGCTCTCAACACCAAGGTGTAATCATACGTACGGCAATCGCCCATTACGCCTACGCTACGCATATTCGTAAGAACCGCAAAATACTGCCATATCTCTTCGGAAAGTCCGTTGAGTTTGATCTCCTCTCTGAAAATGTAGTCCGCGTCTCTTAAAATATCCAACTTCTTTTTGGTGATGTTGCCAATAATTCTTATTGCAAGACCGGGTCCGGGGAAAGGCTGACGCATTACTACGTCGTGAGGAAGACCGAGTTCGAAACCGACTTTTCTCACTTCGTCTTTGAACAAATCTCTCAACGGCTCTACGATCTCTTTGAAATTCACTACGCTAGGCAAACCGCCTACGTTGTGATGCGATTTGATTACCGCGCTACTTCCAAGACCTGATTCGATAACGTCGGGATAGATAGTGCCTTGAACAAGATAATCGACCGCGCCGATCTTCTTGGCTTCGATTTCGAATACGTCTATGAATTCTTTGCCTATTATCTTTCTCTTCTTTTCAGGCTCTTTCACTCCCTGCAATTTTTTGAGGAATCTTGCCGACGCGTCTGCGAGTATGACGTTCATACCCATATCTTCTTTAAAAACTTGCATAACTTCTTTGGCTTCGTTCTTTCTCAAAAGACCGTGGTCAACGAAGATACAAGTCAACTGATCGCCGACCGCCTTGTGGATAAGAGTGGCCGCAACCGCAGAATCAACACCGCCGCTGAACGCGCAGAGTACTTTCTTGTCGCCTATCTTGGCTTTAAGTTCTGCAATAGACTTGTTGACAAAGTTGGACATCGTCCAATCGCCTTTGGCCTTTACTACGTTGTAAAGGAAGTTTTTGAGCATATCCAAGCCTTGGCTGGTGTGCTGAACTTCGGGGTGGAACTGCAAACCGTAAATTCCCTTTTCCGCGTTCTCAAACGCAGCGACTTTGCAAGTGTCGGTATGCGCTATCGATTTATAGCCTTGCGGCAATTCCGTTACCTGATACGTATGACTCATCCAACATACGTTTTTCTTTTTCAAATCTTTGAAAAGCAAGCTGTCCGTATCGTACGTCGCTTCCCTTCTGCCGTACTCTCTCGAATTTGCCTTCTCAACCTTTCCGCCGAGAGTATAGGCAATAAGTTGAGCGCCGTAGCAGATACCCAATACCGGAATACCCAACTCGAATATGCCCTTATCGATACGGGGCGCGCCTTCATCGCACACGCTGCTCGGTCCGCCGGTAAAAATAATACCGATAGGATCAAGACTTTTGATCTTTTCAAGACTTATCGTATAGGGATACATTTCGCAGTATACGTTGAGTTCTCTTACGCGTCTTGCGATAAGCTGATTGTATTGTCCGCCGAAATCGATCACCAACACTTTTTCATTTGTCATTGGAAGTTTTCTCCTTTATAAATTGCAAATTTGTTTTGTTATTTCTTGTTGTCAAAACGGTTGAAGAAGTTCTTCGCCCTGTCTTTTTCTCGCTTTATAAATCCGCCTGTCTCTTTGAACAGCGCTTTGAAAGCTTCTATCTCCACGCGCATAAACGCCATAATAGGTATAATGCAAACAATGATTATCACAAGCTTTAATATCATCTCCGAGTTGAGCGATACAAGCGAGAATTTTTCGCTGAGGAAGTTGTTGCTCACCACGAATATGAACGCTACCAACAACAACGCCAACATAAATATCTTGTCTTTCGTGTACGGCATACAAACCTGAACCAATACTATGAAAGATACCGAAGCAGTGATATATACGCTCATCGTGGATATTTGAGGCGATACGTCAAAACCTATATCGTTGTACATTCCGCAAATCAAAATTATCGCAAACGCGACGGTAAGTCCCGCAGGCAAGGCTCGTTTGAAGACTTTGCTTAGGAAGTTGCCTTTCACTCGTCTGTCGTTTGGCTCTAACGCCAAAATGAATGACGGAACGCCTACGAACAACGCGTTGATAAGCGTAAGCTGAATAGGTTCGAACGGATAGGTTGAGAATTGGAATATTATCAACAGTAACGAAAGCACCGCGCTGAAAGTCGTCTTAACCAAAAACAGCGACGACGCTCTCTCAATATTATTGATAACTCTTCTTCCCTCGCTCACAACGCTAGGCAACGACGAAAAGTCGCTGTCCAACAACACGAGTTGAGCCACGTTTCTGCTCGCGTCCGATCCGCTCGCCATAGCTATCGAACAATCCGCTTCTTTAAGCGCCATAACGTCGTTGACGCCGTCGCCTGTCATACCTACAGTATGTCCGTGAGCTTTGAGCGCGGCGACCAATTCCTTTTTCTGGCTCGGTGATACCCTGCCGAATACCGTATATTTTTCTGCTGCCTCGAAAATTTTATCAGGCGTATCAAGATCGACGGACGCGTCGACGTACTTCTCCGCGTTTTTCATTCCCGCTCTTTCTGCTACCTTTGAAACCGTAAGCGGATTATCGCCCGAAATTACTTTGAGTTGAACGCCTTGCTGTTCAAAATATTCAAACGTTGCAGCCGCCGTACTTCTGATCTTGTCGCTCAAAACTATAAGAGCAACGAGTTCCATCTTAGACGTATCCATATTGCCGTCTTGTAGTTGCTCGGGCGTACTTATGAGAACGAGAACCCTGTAACCTTCCATCGCGTATTCGTTTACGTTACGCTCAACGAGCGAATATCTGTCTTTGAGTACGAATTCGGGCGCGCCGACAATAAACGTGCCTTGTTCGTTGAAAGTCACTCCGCTCCATTTCCTTGCGGACGAGAACGGCATTAGTTTTGACACCTTATAAGTTTCGTTTGAAGAGAAATATTCGGCGCAAGCCTCGAACGTCGCGTTGTTAGTGCCCAACGCCTTGACCATATTCGCCATTATGTCGTCAGGAGAACCGAACTTGGAAGAATATACGTGCACGCTCTCTACCTGCATCGAGCCTTCGGTGATCGTACCCGTCTTATCAAGACATAACACGTCTACTCTAGCCAACGCTTCTATAGAATAAAGATCCTGTACCAAAGTGCGCTTTTTCGCAAGTCGTATAATACCGAGCGCAAGCGCAACGGAAGTAAGCATTACCAAGCCTTCCGGTATCATACCGATGATAGAAGAAACCGTACTTGTAACAGCTCCCGAAGTGCTGGTCGCATGCTTCATATTGGTGACAAACATCAAAATTCCCAATGGGAAAATGATTATCGTCGCAATTCTAATTATCCAGTTGATGGAACGCATAAGTTCAGATTTAGACTTCTTGAACTTCTTTGCCTCGCTCATCAGTTTGGACGCGTAAGTATCTTCGCCGACGGCAATAACTCTTGCTCTGCATTTACCCGACTGAACGAAACTACCCGACATCAATTTATCGCCTAAGCCTTTATGAATATCATCCTGCTCTCCCGTAAGCAAAGATTCGTTGGCTTCGCATTCGCCGCCTACGACTATACAGTCCGTAGGGATCTGACTTCCCTGTTTTAGGATAATAATATCGTCTATCACGATTTCATCGGTGGAAATTTCCACAATCTGCCCGTTACGGACAGCCTCGATAGAAGGCGCGGATACCAAAGAAAGTTTATCCAACGCTTTTTTAGAACGGATCTCCTGAATGATACCGATGACCAAATTTATCATCGCTATTCCGGCGAACAGCATATTTTTGATCTGTCCGTTGAAAATGATTATCAAACAAGCTAAGAATATATTCAACAAGTTGAACAGCGTAAATATATTCGTAGTGAAAATTTTGAGATAAGACTTTGATATGGAATTGTCTACTCTATTTGTCAAGCCGCGAAGTTCTCTCTCTTCGATTTGAGCGTCGTTTAATCCTTCGCCCTCTCCCACTTCGACGTTTACGAAAGGAGTCTCTTTCAAACTTTTAAGCTTTTCCTTCAAAGCTTTCTTCTGATCTTTCGCTTCTTGTTTTTTGAGTTGCTTCTCTAATTGCTTTTTTTGCTTTTCGATAGCCGAAGCGTCTTCTTCAGCTTTATCGGCAACCTGTTCCTTTTTATCCTCTTTTTTGGATTTTTTTTCCGACTTATCTTTTTTGTCAGAAGATTTTTTATCTTTGGATGTCTTCTCGCGTTTCTTTTCGGATTTTTCGTCCGTCTTAGAATCATCATTAGCGGTCTTCTCTGCAGATTTCTCAGAAGAAATCTCGTCGCTCTTATCTTCAGACTTGGAGTCTTCTTTTGTCACTTCTTCCAAACCTGCGCCATCTTTATCGTCGGGAACTTTTACCGCATCGGTTGAATTTTGAGCGGTCGTATCTTTTTCGTCTTTTTGAACCTTGACTTCCTCTTGCTGCTCGCGAGAATTATCCTCAACGGCTTCCGCACCGTCCGCAGGCTTTGCCTTGACGACTTTTTTAACTATCGTCTTCTTGATAACTACTGTACCGTCTTCTTTCCTTATCTTGGATATGCGCACTTCGGTATTTGACGCGTCGTCGACTTGAGATGCAACAGGATTTGACGAACTCACGTCGCCGGTTGCATTTGCTCCTTGTACGCTAGAAGTATTTTGTTTTATCTCTTCGGAATTTATTTTTCCGCTATTTTCGACTTTTTTCTTGCCGGCCATTTCACTTATCCTTATATTTTCTTTGAGCCTCTTTATAT
>CAMWIL010000049.1 GCA_947174325.1 uncultured Clostridia bacterium | reverse complement strand
GTAAGGGCATAGGCTATGCGAATAAGAGGAAAGAGAATAAGCGAGCAATAGAGAGTAAATACAACACGTTCTATGCGGTAAGCGGAACGGGACTATTCGGATTAAGTATGACGAATTGGACTATAATAGCGTGCGTGTTGATGGGCATGGCAGTGTTGAGTTTTATCTTTATGCTTATAGAGAAGAGAGGATATAAGAAATCTCAAAGAGATCTGGAAGACGCAAAGGACGAATTTATACGCAATAAGGAAGAACTAGCCGAAAGGAAGAAAGCCGAAGAAAGAGAAGATGCAAAACGCCGCGATGAAGATATGAAGATGATGTTTATGCATATGATGGGTGGAAACCCGAACGGCGGTGGACAACAAGGCGGATATGCATACGCAGGACAAGGCTTAGGCGCAGACGAGATAAGAGGAATAGTATCTGAGACTATGACGGCGATGTTGCCTAACTTCCAACAATATCTTCCTCAACAAGCGTCTAACAATGACGAGGTGGTGCAAAAGCTTATTGAGCAAAATGAAAAGTTGATGAAAAAACTTGCAGAGAAGCCCGCTCATAAAGAAGTTGCGGCAACCGTAAGCGACGAAGTGTTGGAAAAACTTGCAAGTAAATTGCAACCTATCGCAAATGACGATGAGACGCTCAAAAATTTTATAGAAGGACAAAAGGCGATAATGCAAAGACTCGCAGAGCAACCTTTAATTCAAGGCGCGAATGACGAAACTATACTCAAAGTGGTTAATCATTCCGAGCAGAACGACGAAACTATAAAGCGTATACTAGACAATCAAGAAAAATTGATGGAAAAGATATTGGAACTGTCCGCTAATCAACAATCTAGCGAACCGCAAGTTGTAGAAAAGATAGTTGAAGTTCCAGTCGAAAAGATCGTCGAGAAGGAAGTTCCTATCGAAGTCGAGAAGATCGTCGAAAAAGAAGTGGTCAAGGAAGTGCCGGTTGAGAAAATAGTCGAAGTGCCGGTAGAGGTAGAAAAGGTTGTGGAGAAGATAGTAGAGATACCTGCCGCGAAACCTGCTCCCAAAGCAAAGGTAGTCGCTCCTAGACTTACACTCGACGAGGCTTACGCGAAACTCTCTGCAAAGCAAAAGAAGATATTCGATACTCTCAAAGCTTACGCATTGAGCAAAGACAAGTGCAAAGAGAAGAAATCGACTTACTATATCGTATTAGGTCAGTCTTCAGTCAATCCGCTTGTGAAGCTTACGATAAAGAAAGACACAACGGTAGCATTGTTCAAAATGGAAGACGAATACTTTAAAGACATCCGCCGTAACGCAACTAATGACGGCACGAAAGTAAAGGTCAAAGAAAGCGAGTTGATAGTCGCGGATATGCAAGCGTTGGCTACGGCAAAAGAAATGGTGGATTTGCGCGAGGATCAGATCGAGCGTTACAACGAGTATTTGAAAGAGCAACGTTCTATGAAGAAGTAGTGACGACCTCGTATAGCGGCGCGCCTTTTGTCCTAACGACTAGAACGCCCTCGGGGTCACGTACGGAAAGTACGCTCACCGCTCGGTTGTCGTCGCACGGACAAAAATCACACCACTCTCCGCGGTCTTAACAATCGCTTTTTATTGGTAAAAAGTAAAGAGTAAAAATATAAATATATTAATTTATACTGCTTATTATCGCCTTTGACCTAACGGGTCAAAGGCGATTGAGTTTATAGTGAAAAGTGAATAGTGAAGAAGTAAGGAAAGAGATTTCTCCACTTCGCTACGCTTTGGTCAAAATGACTGAAAATATCTTGTAAATATCAACTCAAATGAGTAAGACACGGACGTTTTGGCGGCTAAGTGAGTTTGTAATTATTCGCTCATAGTTTTTGGTTTAGCTGATTTGCGAAATCTTTTTCGTTGTCGCTAAAAAATATGGCTTAAATAATTGCAAAATCACTTAAAGCCGTACGTAGCGTGTACATAGTATTGAAAAAGAGTGTTTTGCAACACTCTTTTTACTATTATTGTGAGTTAAAATTTTATTTTTCAAATGCGATATACAGCGTTTTGATTTCGTATGGCGTAAACTCAAAATTCTTACTGCGAGCAAGTTTTTCTTTGTTTTCCAACATATCGCATTCGTAGACGCTCATACTGTCAAAGCTTAAATTCAAAGTTGTATTTACGTTTGAGCCAAAGCACTCGTACGCTCTTACTACTATACCGCCGTTGTCTTCGGCAACTTTGATGGTTTCGATAACTATATTATTGCTATCGAATTTGGCAAGCGTGTCAAGCGTGAGATCGTTGTTTACGACTTCAATAGGATTGTTGAAGCAATATCCTTTTGCCATTATATCCGTATCTTCGAATTTAGCCTTATGAGGATAGATAGCGTAAGAGAAAGTATGATTGCCTCTGTCGCAAGTCGGATCGGGGAAGATAGGCGAGCGGAGCAGCGCGAGCGATAGAAAACCGTTCTTTGCGCGATGTCCGTACTTGCCGTTGTTGAGCAAGGCAAAGCCGTAATCTTCACCGTCGATATTTACGAATTTATGAGCGCATACTTCAAATTGAGCCCAATCGGGATTGTAATCCTCGTCTTTGTCGGCTTCGCTTGTCGTGCGGTCGAAATTGCCGAATTGGATATTGCATTTTACGTTGTCGGCAAATACAGTCGGCACAAAGTCTGCTCTTAGCATTTTGAGTTCTTCGTTCCAATCCACGGTCGTCTCAAACCTAACGGTATCTCCGTCTACCGAAACGAATACTTTTTGTACAAGCGACGATTTATTGTATTTGTATGAGTTTTCTCTTACCAAATTGACTCCGTCGATATAGGTGTTGGAAGAGGTAAGTTTGAATTCCCACTTTTTCATCATAGTGTAATTTGTTTTTTCATCCTTGCCCCATTGTATATCCCAAGCATTATAATATCTAAACGGATCGGAGTAAACTACGAGTTTGTTGAAGTACTCTTTGACAAGTTCTTTATTTTCTTTCTTATCGAAGAGAGAAGTGATCTCGCCGTTCGCGCCAAAAGTAACGCGCAAGTTGGCGTTTTCGATAGTGTTTTCGGTATACGAAAGCTTAGTTACGTCAATATCTGCCGGCGTAAGTTTGCCGATCGAATGCGCTTTCAAATCCGCTTGATACCACTCGTCGCCGACTTTGATGATTTCGTTGCGGTCAAAGTCAACGCTGTTGATAGCGCTCTTTTCGCCGTCTTTTGAAATAGCGTCCAACATCGTCTTTTCGATGCCTTCAAGCTCGGTATACATAATTTGATATCTAGCGTAAGATTCGTCATAAACTCGCTTTATGGACGAGCCAGGTAAAATATCATGGAATTGATATAATAACACTTCTTTCCAAATCTCTTCGACTTTTTCTCTGTCATAACTTATTCCCTGTATAAAAGCGACAGCGCCGAGCCATTCGATTTTATGCAACAATTCTTCAATACGTCTGTTCCATTTCTTCGCGTTGGCTTGCGAGGTGTAGCAACCTTGATGTCTTTCGTAATAGAGTTCGCCCTTATGCGTAGGCAATACGTCTGTCATATCTTTTATATCGTCAAAGAAATTGACTGCGGGAGAAGGCTTACACGGAGCGAGACCGTCAATATTTTTCTGATGTCTCATCATATATTCCAAATGACCTTCGCCCGGACCGCCGCCGCCGTCGCCGTCTCCGTAGATCAACAACGCTTTGTCGCAAATCTCTTTTTCCGAATATCTGTCTTCCGATTTTTTGATAGCAAGAGGGGAATTGCCCGCGTTGTAATCTCCGAGCGGTTCCATATGCGCCAAAAGAGACGTGCCGTCAAGACCTACCCAGTTGAAAGTGCGGTAGGGGAAACGGTTAAAGTCGTTGGAAGTAAGCTTTATTGTCATAAAGTAATCCATTCCGCTTTTTTTCAATACTTGAGGAAGAGTAGCGGGGAAACCAAATACGTCTGGCAGCCAGCACATTCTCGATTTGAAATCAAATTCGTCTTTCCAGAACTTTTGACCGTACAAACATTGTCTTACCCAAGACTCGCCGCCAGAGAGATTACAATCGCTTTCTACCCACATTCCGCCTTGAAGTTCTATTCTGCCGTCAAGTACGTATTTTTTTACTCTTTCGAAAAGTTCGGGATATTCTTCTTTAAGCCATACGAACATCTGCGGTTGAGATTCGGCAAAATAATATCCGTCGTAAATCGCTAGGTTGCGCAACTGATTTGCAAAAGTGCGGGCTACCTTTCTCTTCGTTTCTCTCAAAGGCCACAGCCAAGCCAAGTCGATATGCGCGTGACCTATGCAATAATAAGTCGTCGCTTTATATTCGGGCTTTTTCTCAATGATAGGTTTAAGGAATTCTCTCGCATATTTTGCGCCTTGCTTTTTGTAAATCTTATAACTTTGTTTAAGCGCTTTGTCGATTTCGATAAAGCGAGGACTTTTTTTGTCGAGGATCATCATTATGAAGAACAAGTCAATATAGTCGTAATAATATTGATTGATCTCTTCGTCGTGAATACATATATCAGCGCGTCTTAGGTGAGCGGTGCATTTTCTGATACGGAATTTTCCGTTGAATCCTGCGTCTACGTAAAGATCTATTTTTTCGTCGCCGGTGGATTTCTCTGCGATGTCGATCCTTTGTTTTGCAATGAGAGAGTGGAATACGTCGCCTTTGCTCAATACTTGCGTGATACCTTGCAATACAATTCCGTCAGGATTGAATACGAGTCCTTCGCCTTGAAGTTTTATACGCAAAATAACGCTTTTGCCCTTAGCCTTTTTGGGGACTTGTCCCGTAAAGTGAAACCAAGCGCAATCGAAGCTGTCCGCGTATTCTTTTCTTTTGCCCCAAGCTTGCCATTGACGTATAGGCTTAAACGCGCTTTTATCTAGATCGTCCCACTTGATAGGTTCTGCGCTCTTGATCACCTCAGCTTTCAAGTCTCCTATCTTTTGGTTTATCGAACATTTCAAATTCCATATATTGAAAACGTGTCCGGATTTGGATACGGCTTTCTTAACCATTTTCTTGTCAAAACCCATTTAGTATCTCCTCATAAATATGCGCGCATTTATAATACGCCTATATTTTTATTATATTTTATCATATATAAAATCATTCGTCAAAAGGTTTTTAGCTATGAGTATATTGTTGGATCAAGCGCTTTGAAAAACAGAGTTTGATATGATAAAATAAATACGTATGAGCGAGAACAGAACTTTTACGATTGACGGAGAGACAATAGAATATGAGCTGGTAAGACGCAAGATGAAGTCGATACGTCTGCGAATAATAGGCAACGGAACTTTGGCGGTTTCGTGTCCTATGCGCACGCCTATTTATGAGGTTGAGAGAGCGATCGTCAAGAATAGAGATTGGATAAGATCAACAACGTTGCGCGCGCTCGAACAAAATCCGAAGTCGCAAAAGAGAGAATATTATACGGGAGAGAAATTTCTTTTCCTCGGCGTTGAGCGTACTCTTTTGACAGCGCAGAATTCTCGCGAAAGCGTACAGCTTAGGGAGGATTATATCTTTCTCAACGCGCGTTCGCTCGACGATCTTGATCGAAAGAAAAAACTTCTTGATAAATGGTATATTCAACAGACGCAACAAATTTTCAGTCAGAGGTTTTATGCGCAGATCGAGAAGTTCAAATCGCTCTTTCCCTATGATTACAAACTTAAAATCAGAAGTATGACCGCGCGTTGGGGAAGTTGTATGATCAACCGAAATACGGTCGTTCTAAACTCAAAACTTATCTATGCGGACGAAAGCCTTATAGACTACGTTATTTTGCATGAACTTACTCATTTCAAATACAAAAATCACGACAAAGATTTCTATGCTTTATTGACCTATCTTTGCCCGGATTGGAAGGCAAGAAAGAAGATGTTGAGCAATAAATACATCTATTACGAAAGATGAGTCGCTATGCGTAAAACGAACTTGCTCTTTGTCGGAAAAGAGAACTATTTATCATTATTAAATTAAAACGCAAAAAAGACGCGTTTTCGGCGCAAATGTATAGAGAAGATGAAAAGTTTTGTAAAAAGTTTGTCGCTATGTCAGTTTTATATACAATTTATGTAAAATCGTGTTTTCGCTACGGCGGGGACATTGACTTTTTTAGCTCGAATATTATAAAATAAATACGTTATATTACACGGAGTTTTTTATGAAGACTATTATCAAATATTATGGAAAATATGCGGTCATGATAATTGTTTCTTTACTGTTTTTGACAGGGGAAGCGATATGTGAGTTGCAGTTGCCGGGATATATGTCCAAATTGGTTTCGGAAGGTATAGGAAGCGCAAATATGGATATGATATGGAATTACGGTTGGCGAATGATTGTAATTTCTTTGCTGGCTTGCGTTTGCGCTATAATGGTGGGATTCTTTTCTTCCAAAGTAGCGGCCAACGTTTCGCGCGATCTGCGCGGCGATATGTTCAAAAAGGTTATGAACTTCGCCAATGAAGAATACAACAAGTTTTCGGTGTCTTCGTTGATTACGAGAAGCACAAACGATATCACGCAAATACAAATGCTGACGATATTGTTTTTGAGATTGATCATGTTTGCGCCTATCATGGGTATAGGCGGCGTGATAAAAGCCGTCGAACATTCTAGCGGTATTACTTCGCTCGCATACGTTATTGTTGCGGCGATAGCGATCGTGATATTATTGATAATCTTCGCGTTGGCGGTAGTTCAACCCAAATTCATTAAAATGCAGAAGCAGATCGACGACGTCAATCAGATCGCAAATGACGAACTAAACGGTATGATGGTCATCAGAGCTTTTAATACTCAATCGCATGAAGAAAACAGATTTGACAAAGCAAACAAAGATCTTACTTCGACGTCGCTTTTTACGTCGAGAATGATGGCTTTGCTTATGCCTATAATGACGATCGTTATGAACGGCGTAATGGTGGCGATCGTATGGCTTTTTGCGTACCAAGTCGAGGATATCACGCAAGTATCGAATATGATGGCGTTTATGCAGTATGCGTTGCAGATCATAATGTCGTTTATGATGATCTCTATGATTTTTATAATTCTGCCGAGAGCAGTCGTATCTATAAAGAGAGTGAGCGAAGTGCTTTCTATGGATATAAGTATCAAAAACGCGGAAGGCAAAGAAGAACCTACCGGAGAAAGATTTAAGGGCGACGTTAAGTTCGAAGACGTAAGTTATAGTTACGGAGGCGGCGCGAACGCGGTAGAGAACATTACGTTTGAAGCGAAGAGCGGAGAAGTTACTGCTTTGATAGGAAGTACGGGCAGCGGTAAATCTACGATAGTAAATCTTATTCCAAGACTTATGGACGCGACGAAAGGAAAGGTGACGATCGACGGCGTTGACGTCAAAGACATCAATCTCAAAGATTTGCGCAACAACATAGGTTTCGTACCGCAGAAGAATACGCTTTTCTCTGGTACGGTGGCTAGCAATATAGGTTACGGAGTTGAAGAGCCTACGGCTGATATTTTGGATAAATCCGCTCAAATTGCTCAGGCGTCTGAATTTATCAATTCTTCGCCCGACGGTATGCAAAGAGAAATAGCGCAGGGAGGAAGCAACGTTTCGGGCGGACAAAAACAGCGTATCGCTATTGCAAGAGCGTTGAGTAAGAATTCGCCGATCAATATTTTTGACGATTCATTCTCCGCGTTGGATTTTAAGACTGACGCAAAACTCAGAATGGCGCTCGGCGAAGAAATGTCCGACGCAACAGTTATTATAGTAGCGCAAAGAGTTGGAACGATAAAGAACGCGGACAGTATAGTGGTTTTGGACGACGGAAAGATAGTCGGTATCGGAAAGCACGAAGAATTGTTGAAGAGCTGTCCGACGTATCTTGACATTGCGAGATCGCAGTTGTCGGAGGAGGAATTGGGACTATGAAAGAAAATAATACAAAAGCTCCAAATCGTCCTCAAGGACCTATGGGCGGCGGTCGCGGTATGAAATTTGAAAAAGCAAAAGATTTTAAGGGTACGTCGCGTAAACTTCTCAATTATATGAAAAAAGATATGGTGATAATCATCATAGCGTTTTTGCTTGCGATAGGCGGCGTAGTAGCTACGATAACAGTTCCCGATATTCTCGGAGGGGCGACGGATACGCTCGTTTCGGGCGCGTTGCAGAAGACGATTTACAATTCTTTTGTTCCTATGACGCAGTACGATGAGCAGACGTTGGCGACGTTTGACAAACTCGGTTCTTTGACAATAGGCGATTTGAAAAACTGCGCCGGCATCCCGGTAGAAGGTTTCGATCCGGAAAATGCCGGAAATTTAGAGGCGGCAATAGTGCTTGGCTTAACGCAGGAGCAGAAAGATCAAATATTGTCGCTGCCAAAACAGATGAACACGGTCGTGTTGAGCAACATCGCAAGGGCTTCGAGAGAGGCGACGACTGTGGGAGAGTTTGTCGATATAGCGCGTATGGACGCAATGTTGGAGAGCGTGCCGGAAGCGTATTTGGCTGACGTGCGAGCGGTTTCTTTGAGCGTTCCGCCTCAAATGGACGTAGATAAGATAATGAATATTATGCTCAAACTTGTGATTTTGGTTGCGGCAAGCGGTATTATGTCATACGCGCAAGGTTTCTTGTTGTCAGGCGTATCGCAAAAGATATCGTATAGATTTAGAAGGGATCTCAACGAGAAGATCGACAAACTTCCTCTTAAATTCTACGATACTACGACCAACGGCGAAGTAATGAGCCTTATCACCAACGATATAGATACTATATCTACTTCGCTCAATCAAAGTTTGACGCAAATGCTTACGTCAGTTACTACCGTTATCGGAGTATTGATAATGATGTTGAAGATAAGTCCTCTTCTTACTTTGATATCCCTCGTTAGCGTTCCGCTTTTGTTGGTATTGGCTATGCTTATCATCAAAAGATCGCAAAAGTATTTCAAAAGACAACAGCAGTATCTTGGACACGTCAACGGACAGATAGAAGAAATGTTTGCGGGACATAACGTAGTCAAACTTTTCAACGGCGAGGAGAAGAGCGTAGAGGAATTCAATAAGTTTAACGACGAACTTTGCTCGTCGGCATGGAGTTCTCAATTTTTCTCCGGCTTGATGCAACCGTCGGCAAAAGCCATAGGAAATTTGGGCTTTACTTGCGTATGTATTCTCGGAGGATTTTTGGTCATCAACGGAAGCGGGCTCGGCGTAGGTAATATACAGTCGTTTGTGCAGTACGTGCGTCAGTTTAATCAGCCTATCACGCAACTTGCCAGCGTAGCGAATACGTTCCAATCGACAGTTGCCGCTGCGGAGAGAGTATTCGGATTTTTGGATCAGGAAGAGGAAAAAGAGTCTGGAGAGTTGACCGTAGATAAGATCCAAGGCGACGTGGATTTCGTCAACGTAAAGTTTGGTTATTCTCCCGATAAGATCGTTATCAAAGATTTTAGCAGCAGCGTCAAAAAAGGACAACGCGTTGCTATCGTAGGTCCAACGGGTTCGGGAAAAACTACTTTGGTAAAACTTCTTATGAGATACTATGATTTGAACGACGGCAAAATTTTGGTCGACGGCAGAGATATCAAAGAGTTCTCGCGGAGCGGTCTGCGCTCTCATATAGGAATGGTTTTGCAAGACACGTGGCTGTATCAAGGTACGATAATGGAAAATATTCGTTACGGAAGGTTGGACGCTACCGACGAGGAAGTTATCAAGGCGGCTAAATTGGCTTGCGCGGATCACTTTATACAGACGTTGCCCGATGGCTACAACTTTGTGATCAACGCAGACGCGGGTAATATTTCGCAAGGACAGAAACAACTTCTTACGATTGCAAGGGCGATACTTGCCGATTCGGAGATCATGATACTCGACGAGGCGACGAGTCTTGTCGATACGCGTACGGAAATGCTTATTCAACAGGCTATGCGCGCGCTTATGGAAGGCAGGACGAGTTTTGTCATCGCTCACAGACTCTCGACAATCAAAGACGCCGATAATATTCTCGTGCTGAAAGACGGAGATATAATTGAGCAAGGCGCTCATGAACAACTTCTCGAAAGACAAGGTTTTTATGCGGAATTGTATAATGCGCAGTTCCTGGGAATGAGCATAGACGACATTGCGGGCGTTCAAGAAGCGCAGTAAAAGAACAAAATTTTCAAAAGGTATTGATTTTTGTCTTTTACAATGATAAAATATATGTATAATTAAGACTATTTCATAATGTACGACCTTTTATAAACTTTCCGGGAGACCGCTCTGCAAAGAGCGGTCTTTCGGTTTGATAGGCTATTTCGACAAATTTTTACAATTAACGCTGCGTTTTAACAAATTGCTTTGTTTTCTTGACAACCGATAACTGCGAGTATATAATAGATTAAACGGGAGTTGAACGATGAATTTCAGCAAGAAACAAAAAGTTGCTATAATTTTTTCGATGTGGCTGTTTTTTCTGTGGATAGTCGCTATCAGTTTGATAATGAGAGTCGATTTCAAAGGCGACTTATATGACTGCATTAAAATTTCCGTTATCGGAATGTTGTTGGCGGTCTTTTTCTACGCTTTGATATTTTCCGATAAATACTTTGTAGCTAAGTACATGAGCGAGCAAGAGGATAGGAAAAAGATAAAGTCGATGAAGAGAACTGCGTATATCAGGTTGACCTATATCGACATAGTCGGATTTTTCTTGATGACGTTGTCTGCGCTTTTAGTTGACAGCAATAAAGTAAAAGTAGTGCCCTCGGGTATGATCGCCGTATTGACGGTATTGGCATTGTTTGTTACGGTCATTATTGAGACGAAAAAGATCCGCAATGCCAGCAGAACGCTTATTTTGCAAGAGCAGAATAAGGATATATGCGGAGTTCAAAAAACAGCTGAATAGGCAAAAGCGGAGCAGTAGTTTTTACTTTAACAAGTATTGGCTTATTCAATATCAAAGGCTACCGTCTTTTTTGTTCACAGACTATTTTAGAAAAGCAAATAAAGCGATAAACTTGAAGATAGAAAAACGACCTCTTTTCGAGGTCGTTTTTATGTATACCGTTTATTTATTATACGATACCTTGCGCCATCATTGCATCTGCGACTTTCAAAAAGCCCGCGATGTTTGCGCCAACGACGTAGTTGCCTTCATAGCCGTATTTTTGAGAAGCGTTGTCGATATTTCTGAAAATGTTTACCATTATATGTTGAAGTTCGCTATCGACCTTTTCAAAGCTCCAGAAAATTCTGCTGCTCGATTGAGCCATTTCCAACGCGCTCGTCGCTACGCCGCCGGCATTTGCAGCCTTGCCCGGCAAGAATATTATCTTATTGTCAAGGAATACTTTTGTCGCTTCAAGCGTAGTAGGCATATTCGCGCCTTCGGCTACGAGTATAACGCCGTTTGCTACGAGTTTTTTAGCAGCGTCTGCGTCCAATTCGTTTTGCGTTGCGCAAGGTAGGGCAACGTCGCACTTTACAGACCAAATATCTTTGTGTCCTTCTTTATAGGTTGCGGTAGGCACTTGCTTTGCGTATTCGCTTATTCTTCCTCTCTTAATTTCTTTTATCTCTTTTACGATTTCGAGTTTGATGCCGTCCGGATCATATACGTATCCGTTGGAGTCAGACATAGCCACAACTTTTGCTCCGAGTTGTTGAGCCTTTTGACAAGCGTAGATAGCTACGTTGCCCGAGCCGGATATTACAACTCTCTTTCCAAGAAAACTGCTTTGCAATTTGCTTTGAAGAGCTTCCTGCGAAATGTATACTACGCCATAACCCGTCGCTTCCGTTCTTGCCAAGCTTCCGCCGTAAGATACGCCTCTGCCGGTGAGTACGCCAGTATGCTCGTTGCGGATTCTCTTGTATTGACCGAAGAGATAACCGACTTCTCTTCCGCCTACGCCGATGTCGCCTGCAGGTACGTCGGTGTCGCTACCGAGGTGTCTACAAAGCTCAGTCATAAAACTCTGACAGAAATTCATAATTTCACGGTCGCTCTTGCCTTTCGGGTCGAAGTCGCTTCCGCCTTTACCGCCGCCTATAGGCAGGGACGTAAGACTGTTTTTGAAGATTTGTTCAAAGCCTAAAAACTTGATGATAGACAAGTTTACCGACGGGTGGAATCTAAGACCGCCCTTGTAAGGTCCTATCGCGCTGTTGAATTGCACTCTGTAACCTTTGTTTACGTGTATCTGTCCTTTGTCGTCTACCCACGGTACTCTGAAAATAACCGCTCTTTCAGGTTCTACAAGACGCTCCAACAATCCTGCTTTTTCATAAGCTGGGTTTGCGTCGATTACGGCTTTGATACTTTCCAAAACCTCGGTTGCCGCCTGATGGAATTCAGGTTGACCGGGATTTTTTTCCTTTAACTCTTGCAACACTCTGTTTACATAATCCATTGTTTTTTCCGATCCTTTTATAAAAAAATAAATTTTTTAACAAACACATTTTAGCACACACCTATGAATTATTCAACAAAATCGCTTAAAAAATCTATTAAAATTCAAAAAAATTTGATCAGGCGTAAACACAAGTGAAATCTTCAAGTAAGTTGAAAGACGCGATAAATTGCTAAAAAGGTAAAATTTGGATTTAAAAAACGCGAATTTTTCTGTGAAAATGCCTGTTAAATCATTGATTAAATAAATATTATATAGTAT
>CAMWIL010000048.1 GCA_947174325.1 uncultured Clostridia bacterium | reverse complement strand
AAATGCGCGGAATGATAAGCGAAGTAGTGACTGCGCTACTACCGGGCGTACAGCAGATGTTGCCTCAACAAGCTTCGACTAATAACGAGTTGGTGGAAAAGCTACTGGAAAAGACGACTAAGAATGAAGAAGCAATGCAAAAGCTAATAAAGAAAGTAGCGGAGCAACCTGTTGAGAAAATTGTAGAAAGAGAAGTAGCGGCTACGAGCGTAAGCGAAGAAGTGTTGGATAGATTGGCAAGTAAATTACAACCGGCGCAGTCCAATATAAGCGACGAAACTCTTGAAAAACTTGCAAGTAAATTACAACCTGTTGCGAGCGACGAAACGATAAAACAACTTCTAAAAAATCAAGAAAAATTGATGGAAAAGATACTGGAACTATCTGAAAATCAAAGCGCTGAAAAGCAAATCGTTGAAGTGCCTGTTGAAAAAATCGTGGAGAAGATAGTTGAAGTTCCAGTAGAAAAGATAGTCGAGAAGGAAGTAAAGGTTGAAGTACCTGTCGAGAAAATCGTTGAGAAAGAGGTAGTCAAAGAAGTGCCTATCGAGGTGGAGAAAGTAGTAGAGAAGATAGTAGAAATACCAGTGGAAAAGGTAGTCGCTGTTCCAGTAGAAAAACCTGCTCCCAAAGCAAAGGCAGCCGCTCCAAGACTTACGCTTGACGAAGCATACGAAAAACTCTCTGCAAAGCAGAAAAAGTTCTTTGATACGCTTAAAGATTACGCAATGAGCAAAGACAAATGCAAGGAGAAGAAATCTACGTATTATATCTTGCTAGGTCAGTCGTCAGTCAATCCGCTTGTAAAGCTTACGATAAAGAAAGACACAACGGTAGCTCTCTTTAAGATGGAAGACGAGTTTATGAAAGACATCCGTCGTAATGCTACGAATGACGGAGCAAAGATAAAGGTCAAAGAGACGGAAGTAGTCATAGCGGACGTGCAAGCAATGAAAGCTGCAAAAGAAATGATAGACCTTAGAGAAGATCAGATAGAGCGTTATAACGACTACTTGAAAGAGCAAAGGCAGATGAAACGTAAGTAGTGAAAAGTCAATAATATAATATTGATAAAATATTTATATATTAATAATTATTACTATAATAATGCCTATCTATAGTGGCTAAGAAAAATAAAAACGCAATCTATTGTGGAAGTAGGTTGCGTTTATTTTCGGTATTTTCTATTAAAATAAAAAAAGTTGCATAAAAAGTATTGACATTTGCCAATAATGTAGTATAATGAATTTAGCAGTCGAAAGGATAGAGTGCTAACAAGCAAATAATTCGATTGCCAAGCGGGGCGGATATGGACGATAAACTCACAGAAAGAAAGAAAAAGGTTTTGCAAGCCTTGGTCGACGGTTATATCACAAGCGTCGAACCTATTTCGTCGGGAGATATACAGGAAAAGTATTTGCCAAACGTGTCTACTGCTACTATCAGAAGCGAATTGTCGCATTTGGAGGAGATGGGGTATTTAATTAAGCCTCACGTCAGCGCGGGCAGAGTGCCGTCGTCGAAAGCGTATAGATATTACGTAGAAAACTTCGTCGAAGACGAATTGATAGATTTGGAACAGCTTCGTAAGAATATTACGAAAAAGTATGACAGCGTAGTCGAGATAGTAAAGGACAGCGCAAAGATAGTAAGCGACGTGACGAATTATACGTCTATGCTTATGATCGCCAACAGCGATACGTTGACGATAAAAGACGTCAAATTGCTGGATATGTTTGACGGAACGGCGCTCGTACTTATAATCACAGACAGCGGAGTAATAAAAGACAAAGAGATCAAGTTGCCGAAGATAGAAGACAATTACGTCGAAGTAGCAAACGGACTTTTGTCTAAGTCGTTTGCAGGAAAGACTCTTTCGCAGATCGTCAACTCGCAAGTGGATTTGGATTCGGAACTCAAAGATTTCAAGCAGATATTCGAGAACGTTATCGAAGTATTGAGCGAATACAAAAAAAGTCGCGACGGTCAAGTTTTTATCGAGGGCGCGGACAAGATATTCGAATATCCGGAGTCTAAAAACTATAACAATATCAAAAACTTTATGACCATTGTGGGAAGAAAGGATAAACTCAAAACTCTCATGAAAGACGACGGAGATATAGAGTTTTCGATAAAGATAGGAGCGGAAGACGGCGAAGGTCTTGACAATATGGCTTTGGTAAGCGCGAAGTATCATATCAAGGGCAAGGAAGTCGGACAGCTCGGAGTTATCGGACCTGAAAGAATGGATTATAAAAAGGTTTTGAGCGTACTAAAACAACTTGGTAAAATAATAGATAATTTAGACGATTGAACGGGAGGACGTGATGAATAAAAATAAGCAAAAACATAACGAAGAAGAAATACTTGAATTTAAGCCCGAGCCGGAAGAAACGGTAGAGGAGCAAGAAGTCGAGTTGGAAAAGGTAGACGAGAAATACGAGGCTTTGAATTCGCAATATATAAGATTGCAAGCAGATTTTGAAAATTTCAAAAAACGCAACGCGTCTACTGCTAGTTATATGTATGCAAACGGAGTAAACGATTTTGCTGTTGAGATCCTTCCTATGATCGACTATTTGGATATGGCAATAAACGCGCAAAAAGACGAGGAGCAGCGCAAAGGTATTGAAATGGCAAAGAACGCATTCTTGGCGGTGCTTGGAAAATTCGGCGTAAACGAAATGTCGCCTTTGGACGAAGTCTTTGATCCAAACAAGCATGAAGCGGTCATGAAAGTGGAAGACAGCGAAAGATCGGGTAAGATCGTAGAAGTGGTAAAAGTAGGCTATCAGCGCGACGGAAAGATACTTCGTCACCCTATGGTAGTAGTAGCAGAGTAAAATACGCCGTTTAGGCGAAATCAAATAGAAAACAAGTAATTAAAGGAGTTAAAATATGAGTAAGATAATCGGTATCGACTTGGGTACTACAAACTCGTGCGTAGCCATCATGGAAGGTGGCGAAGCTATGGTCATTCCAAATCCGGAAGGTTCGAGAACTACGCCGTCAGTCGTAGGTTTTACGAAAGAAGGTGAAAGACTCGTAGGTCAAGTAGCAAAAAGACAAGCGGTTGCAAATGCCGACAGAACTATTGCGTCCATCAAAAGACATATGGGTAGCAATCATAAAGTAACGATCGGCGATAAGGTTTACAGCCCGCAAGAGATCAGCGCTATGATTTTGACAAAACTCAAACAGGACGCTGAAGCATATATTGGAGAGAAGGTTACGCAAGCCGTAATTACCGTGCCTGCATACTTCACAGACTCTCAAAGACAAGCGACTAAGGACGCAGGTAAGATCGCAGGCTTGGAGGTATTGAGAATTATAAACGAGCCTACTGCCGCAGCTCTTGCTTACGGACTTGATAAAGGCAACAACAAAGGTCAGAAGGTATTGATATACGACCTCGGCGGCGGTACGTTTGACGTATCTATCCTTGAGATCGAAGACGGCGTGTTCGAAGTACTTGCTACAAGCGGCGACAATATGCTCGGCGGCGACGACTTTGATAAGAAGATCATGGATTATATCGTATCCGACTTCAAATCCAAAGAAGGCATTGATCTTTCTAAGGATAACGCTACTATGCAAAGAATTAAAGAGGCTGCCGAAAAAGCTAAGATCGAGCTTTCGGGTATGACGAAAACGGTTATCAATATTCCTTACATCACTATGGTTGAAGGCGTGCCAAAGCACGTTGATATGGAACTTACAAAGGCTAAATTCGACTCTTTGACGAGCGATTTGGTATCAAAAACGATGATACCGCTCAAAAAGGCTTTGTCTGACGCTAATTTGACAGCAAAAGATCTTTCGAAGATCATTCTCGTAGGCGGATCGACAAGAATTCCGGCGGTTGTAGACGCAGTAAGAAACGTCACCGGCAAAGAGCCGTTTAAGGGTATCAATCCTGACGAGTGCGTTGCTCTCGGCGCGGCAATCCAAGGCGGCGTGCTTGCCGGAGAAGTAAAAGACGTCGTTTTGCTTGACGTAACGCCGTTGTCGCTCGGTATCGAAACGATGGGCGGAGTATTTACTAAGCTTATTGAAAGAAATACCACGATCCCGACGTCTAAATCGCAAGTATTCTCGACAGCTACCAACAATCAAACTGCCGTTGATATAAGAGTGCTCCAAGGCGAGAGATCTATGGCAAACGACAATAAGGAACTTGGAAGGTTCCAACTTGACGGTATTCCGCCTGCTCCAAGAGGTATTCCGCAAATCGAAGTTACTTTCGACATAGACGCGAACGGTATCGTAAACGTAACTGCGGTAGACAAGGGCACGGGTAAGAAGCAGTCTGTAACGATCACTTCTTCGACAAACCTTTCCGAAGATCAGATCGACGCGGCTGTAAAAGAAGCTGAGAAGTACGCCGAAGAAGATAAGAAGCGTAAAGATAAAGTCGACGCTAAGAACGATGCGGATCAAATGATCTTCGCTACGGAAAAGGCTTTGACTGAGAGCGCAGACAAGTTGACGGAGGATGATAAGAAGACTCTTGAAGAGGCTGTCGCAAAAGCTAAGAAAGATTTGGAAGAAGCCGACGACGCTGACGCTATCAGAGCGGTTATCGAAGATATGACTAAGACCAACGCTCCGATATTTACGAAGCTCTATCAAGCCGCTCAAGAAGCTCAAGGCGCAGATATGAACGGCGACGGTATCAACCCAGACGATATAATAATCGACAACTGATAAATTCACAAAAACGTAATTTGCGATAATTACCGTTAGTCCTTGCGGGCTAACGGTAAAAGCAAGTAAAGCAAAGGAATTTTTATGGCAAAAAATCTATATGAAATTTTGGGCGTGCCTAAGACGGCAAGCGAAGACGAAATAAAAAAGGCGTATCGAAAGAAGGTAGTCGCTTATCATCCGGATAAGTTTGCGGGAGCGTCAGAAAAAGAAAAAAAAGACGCAGAAGCAAAGTGTAAGGAAATAAACCACGCTTACGAAGTGTTGAGCAATCCGCAAAAACGTTCCAACTACGATCAGTTTGGAAGCGAAGACGGACCGCAAGGCTTTGGCGGAGCATCGGGCGAAGGCGGCGGCTTCGGCGGTTTTGAGGACATACTTTCATCATTCTTCGGAGGTAATTTCGGAGGTAAGAAAAATCCTAATGCTCCCCGTCAAGGCGAAGATATTCACGTTAAGATAAATCTTACGTTTGAAGAAGCGTACTCCGGCACGAGCAAAGCATTGAGACTCAATCGCGAAGAGGTATGCGCTACTTGCGGAGGAAGCGGAGCAAAGGACGCTCAATCGATAAAGGTTTGTCAATACTGTCGCGGTACGGGCGTTGTCCAAAAGACGCAGCAGTCTATTTTCGGACAGCAAGTCGTTCAGACGGTGTGCAGCAACTGCGGCGGTAAGGGTAAGGTAATCGAAGAGAAGTGCGCGACTTGTCGCGGCAACGGTTATTCGCGTAAGGAAGCAAGCGTGAAGATAAACATACCAGCAGGTGTGGATAACGGCGTGACTATGACGGTGCGCAACGAAGGACATTGCGGTAGAAACGGAGGAGCGAGAGGTAATCTCGTAATTGCAGTCGGAGTAGCTCAAAGTCCGAAGTTCAGACGCGTAGGAAACGATTTGTATTACGATCTGTCTATCGGTTTTTACGACGCGACGTGCGGCGGAGAAATATTGATCGAAACGATGAAAGGCGAAGCAAAATGCAAGATCCCCGAAAGCACTCAATCGGGTACTAAGATACGCCTTAAAGGTTACGGAATGAAAGTCTTGCAGAAAGAGATGTACGGAGATCTATACGTCATAGTCAAGGTGGAAACTCCAAAGGGACTTAGCAATAAACAAATAAAATTGCTTAAAGAATTTGAGGATTCGCTTTCTGACAGTCAGTATCCGCAAATAAAGAAATCAAAGAAAACAGGCAGATTCGGCAAGTGAAGGGATCTGTCGTGGTTGAAAAATCTACTGCGAAAAAAGAATAAAGACGAAGATAAAAGTAAAGATACTGATAAAGATAATAAAAATACATAAAAGAAAAATGCGCGATATTATGCGCATTTTTCTTTTTGAGTTGCGGAACTAAGCGTTGTTATTGTTGCAGCTGTTGTTCAGCCCGTTGAGGAATGCCAATAACAGACAGAGCATACCTGCATTGCCGAAAGTTCCGTTGTTGTTATTGCAACCGCAGTTGTTGTTACATCCGCAAGAGTTGCAACTGTCGCATCCGCAATTGTTGCAGCCGCAGGAATTGCATCCTGAACGGTTGTTGTAACTCAATAAAGCGACTAATAATAAAAGACTTGTACAGTTGTTGTTCATATTTACCTCCTTGCTGTCAAAAAGCCCTATCAATTTACAATATGTCTAAAAAATATAAAGTGTGACGGTTGTATAATGTAGGAAAGGAGAAAAACGATGTTTTGTCTTACGGTAAACGAACAGCAGGAAAAATTTGTGCGCGACTGTATTCCGCCCAACGGAGTATTGAGAAGCACGGCGGATTACTTCTTCATTTTTGCAGATTCAACGAGATTGAAGATACTTTGCGCGCTGTGTTCGCTTGAACTATGCGTAGGTGATTTAAGTTATATTCTCAATCTTAATCAAACGACTATATCTCATCAGTTGAAGATACTGCGCGATAATCAAATAGTAGGATGCAGACGGTACGGTAAAATCGTCTTTTACAGGATCGTCGATCCCAACGTGGAAAAGACGCTTACGCTTGGAGTAGAAAGCGCGGTATAAATTTTTGACTTGTTAAATAAACGATAAGATGATATACTGTATATGATGTGTACGACAATGGATAAAATCAAGGAAAAACTAAAAGACTTACCGCTGCAAAGCGGCGTCTATATAATGAAATCTCAAAGTGGGCAGATACTATACGTCGGCAAGGCAAGGTGTCTGAAAAAGCGCGTGAGCCAATATTTTTCCAATTCCGCAAACAAGACGGAAAAGACTGTGCGCTTGGTATCGCATATTGCAGATTTCGAGTACATAATCACCGCCAACGAGATCGAAGCGTTGGTGCTTGAAAACAATCTCATAAAGAAACATAAACCGCCTTATAATATTTTGCTTAAAGACGACAAGTCTTATCCCTTTGTCAAAATAAATCTAAAACAAGATTTTCCGCGCGTCGAGGTGGTGAGAAAACTCAAAAACGACGGCGCGAAATATTTCGGTCCGTATATGCAGGGCATTACGAGCAAGGATATTTTAGAGCTTGTCGAAAGCGCGTTTTGTCTTCGCTCTTGCAATCACGATTTTTCCAAACTTCCCAAAAGTCATAGACCGTGTTTGAATTACCATATCAACAGGTGTTTAGCTCCTTGCGATAAGCGTTGTACAAAAGAAGATTATGCAAAACAGATCGAAGAAGTAATTTCCTTCCTTTCCGGCAACGACAAAAAAGTTTATACGCTATTGCGCGACAAAATGCAGGCGGCGGCAGAAAACGAAGACTTTGAATTGGCGATATTCTATCGCAAGAAACTTGAAATTCTCGACAAACTCGTAAGAAGACAGGTCACTGCTTTGCCAAAAGATTTTGATTTGGATATTTTCGCGATCGCGTCCAACGGACTTAATACGGTCGTCAGCATATTGTTTGTAAGGGGCGGAAAACTCGTAGGTTCGGATAAACAGACGGTCAACGATCTTTCGTTGAACGACGAGATAACTCTTTCCAACTTTATTCTCGCTTATTACGACAAAGTCAATTATTGCGCAAGCGAAATAGTCGTGGCAAGCGCGGTTGACGAGGCGGAATTGTTGGGCGAATATCTCACGCAGAAAAAGGGATCGAAAGTCAATATTATTTTGCCTCATCAGGGAGTGCGACGACAGCTTGCCGATATGGCGTTGAACAACGCAACCGATTATTTGGAAAAATCGCTGTCTTTGAAAGAGAGAGAAGACAATATGACGCTTGGAGCGATAATGCAGTTGCAGGAGTATCTCAAATTGCCAAAACTCCCTATCAGAATGGAATGTTATGACATTTCCCACGTTCAGGGAACGGATAAAGTGGCTTCTATGGTCGTATTTAGAAACGGCGCGCCCGACAAGGCTCATTATAGAAAATTCAAGATGAAATACGCGCTAGGCAACGACGACTTCGCAGGCTTGCAAGAAGCGTTGACAAGACGGCTGGACGAACTTTCTAGACGCGAAGACGAAAGCTTTGGCTCTTTGCCTGATCTTTTGGTCATCGACGGCGGAAAGGGACAGTTGAGCAGTGTAGTCGAGATATTACAAAGAAAAGGATTTGACAGTATTTTGGTAATTGGTCTTGCTAAGCGCGAAGAAGAGGTGTTCCTGCCGTATAATTCTCAACCGGTGATTTTGCCGCGCAACAGTTATGCGCTCAAAGTATTGCAGAGGATAAGAGACGAAGCGCATAGATTTGCAATAACTTTCCATAGAGAACTGAGACAAAAACGTCAAACGCACAGCAAACTTCTTTCTATCGAAGGCGTGGGAGAAAAGAGAGTAAAAGCGCTTTTCGATGCTTTCAAGAACTTGGAGAACATAAAGAATGCGACCGTAGAGGATATGTTGCTCGTCAAAGGAATTGACAGACGGACGGCGGAAAATATCTTCGCTCACTTCCATAAAGAAGAGAGTTAAAACACTCACTGCAAACAAAATACTTTACTTTTGAAAAAAGTTATTATAAGATAAAATATATGAAGTACAAAGCGATTTTTTGCGATTTCGACGGTACGATCTATAGAGACGATCATACCATATCGCAGGTAAATAAAGATGCAATAAGAAGTTACGTCGAGGCGGGCGGAAAGTTCGTCGTATCGACGGGCAGACTCTTTTCCGCGATTTATCCAAAGGTCGTGGAACTCGGTCTGGACAAAGAGGTCATAGTCTATCAAGGCGCGGGTATCTACGATATTTCCTCAAAACAACAGATATTTGGTCAGTTTTTCGACAGAGAATCCGCCGTAAAAGTGTTGGAATACGTAGAGGCTATGGGTAGCGATAATTACGTGCCGCTCGTGTATATCAACGACGTTTGTCACGCGCAGTCGAAAAACGAATACGTTGAGGAGTTTGTCAGAATATGCAACATTGGCTATAAGACGACTGATATACCGCTGTCCGAATACGTCAGAGCGTGCAAGGACAAGCCCGTAAAAGTATTGGTGCTTATGCAGAGCGAGTTGAGCGAAGCTTTTGTCGAACAAGGCGCGAAAAAGTTTCCCGAACTTGCGTTTATGCGTTCGCACCCCTTGGTCGTGGAAATCATTACCAAAGGAATAAATAAAGGCTTGGCTATCGGTTGGCTTTGCGAAAAATACGGCATTACCACTGACGAGGCTATCGCGATAGGCGACAGCGAAAACGATATCGCCATGATAAAGACGGCAGGATTGGGCGTCGCTATGGGAAACGCTATGCCCAAAGTCAAATTGGCGGCAGATCATATTGCCGACACCAACGACAACGACGGCGTGGCAAAGATTATTTACAAATTTTGTTTGAACGGAGAAGTAGATGAATAAATACGATGAATTGACAGGCGAGGCAATAGAAGAAACCGTCAAACTCGGAGATTTATGCAAAGAGTGCGATTTGCAAATATTGATGGGTAACGCCGACGACGATATTACTTTTAAGTCGGTGCTTGTCAACAGACCGGGATTGCTTTTGACGGGATTTGAAGATTATTTCGTAAGCAGCAGAGTGCAGGTGATAGGAAATGCGGAACATTACTATCTTGCTTCTTTGCAAGGTCAGGCAAAGGAAAAATCGCTTGCCAGACTTTATGAAAAGCGTATCCCTTGCGTGATCTATGCCAGAGGTATAGTGCCTTCGCAAATGGAACTGGATTTTGCAAAGAGAAATAAAATTCCTATTTTAAGCTCTCAAATGACTACTACTTGGCTGATGCACGAAGTAAGCAACTATTTGGATAATTTGCTTGCGCCTACCGAAATGGTGCACGGCTCTCTTCTCGACATCAACGGCGTGGGCGTATTGCTGACAGGTTCTAGCGGACTGGGTAAGAGCGAAACGGCGATTGAGCTTATCAACAGAGGACATAGAATCATTGCGGACGACGCGGTAATTGTCAAGAGAGTGCGTAACGAACTCGTAGGAAAAGCGCCTGAGAAGATAAAGGACTTTATCGAAGTTCGCGGACTTGGCATAATAGATATACGAAATATGTACGGAGTAGGCGCGATATTGGAAAGCGAGTATATCAATCTCGTGATACATTTGGACAAGATAACAAGCCTTGAAGAATACGACAGACTCGGATCTATGGATAATACTTATGACGTGTTGGGCGTATCGTTGCCGCAGATCAACGTGCCTGTATTGGCAGGTAGAAACGTAGCTGTGATAGTAGAGGTGGCTACGAGGAATTTCCGTCTGAAAAGACTGGGGTACAACGCTTTGGACGAATTGAAGAAAAGGACGAATTTGAAATAATGAACAATTACGAGAAAATGAAATTGGCTCAACTCTACGATGAAGACTGCGAGGGAATGTACGAGGAAGAAAACTTGCTTGCGTCGGAAAAGTATGAGAGCGACAGCGAAGCGTTTAAACGTAAATATAAAGAATTCTATACGGATATCAAGATAGACAGACACGAAGATTGGTAAGACGTTTTTACTAATCGATATTTAATAGATAGCAAGGGGCAATGCTGTGGACGATAATTTTGAAAACGCTTATGATTTCGGCGATTACGGAAAATTGATATATGAATGCGATGATTCTCTGGGCGAGTATGAAACGTCACAGTTAAAGCGAAAGGCGTTGATTAAAAGTCCCAGACTGTATTTTTTCATAGCTGTAATTCTCATAATGGTATCGTGGTTTATTGCAAGTCTTATTTCCAATGCGATCAAACACGGTTTTTTGGTATCTATCGGAATGCACATCACAGGATTTTTTGCGCTTTTTGTGATGAGCTTAATAATTATTCTTTCTATCGGCGGATTTTGGGGGAAAATGGTTCGGTGGAACGCGGATAGGAAAAAATCAAATTTAAAAGAATTTATCAATAGGGAAGATCAAAGAGACGAATTTCTCAATTCCGGCAAAAACGTACTGCGAATTTATAAAGATCGTATCGTGATAATTGAAAAAAGAGAGAGTATTGTTTTTGATACCAACGATATCAAAAAAGTAAGAATAAGTTATGCGGCCAATCAAGAGAAAGAGGGGTACAACGCAATATTTTTTACGGATAAAGGCAAGTTTAAGATTTCAAGGGCATTGCTCCCTTTGGGAAAAAAGACGTTGATCCAATTTAAGAAAATTTTCAGAGAAAAATTGGAGATAGATAGTAGCGTGAAGAATGCGCGATCCAAAAAACCTTTGCGTAGCTATATTGCGCCGCTGCTGTTTGTGTCATTGGGAATTTTGTTTGGCATAGTCACGATAGTATTGCACTTTGCGCTTGACAAATCTATCCCGATATTTTTGGGCGGATTTTTTATAATCTGCAGCTTCGTGGGTATTTGCTGTATTCTTGATTTCATATCTGCGCTAAAAGATATTGCGCTCCCGCTGTTGGTCAGCGTATTGTTTTTATCATTTCCTTATATGACCTTGTATACGATATATAATGCAAACGGTATAGCTTTGACGGCAAAAGTTTTTTTTGAAGTCTTCAATCCGATCGGGGCGGCGGTAATCTTTTTCGGCTCGCTTGGTTTGACTTTTATTTTTGACGCAATTAAGACCGCGATAGATTACGTAAGATATGGGGATCTTTAATTTTTAACTAAATATTGTAAAATTATCCTAAAAAAATTCCGATAAGCAATTAAAATACTTTAAAAAACCGTAAAAGTAAGCTAAAAATACTTTTGCGGAATATAAAAATTCTTGACGAAATATAAAGGTCGGTGTATAATGAAACTGGTTTAGAGTATTCCGAGCCGACGGAAAAGCCGATAAAACCTAGATCGGAAAAGGTAAAAATATGGACATCAAGACGACGTCGGCGGACGAAAAACGGCGCGGTAGGCTCGCGTAGTATGGAACTTAACGTAATACAAAAAATGCGGGAATTGTGCGAATACGTATTGACCGTTACGCACAAATCGCCAAAAGAATTCCGATTTACTCTGACCGAAAAGCTTCACAGCTACGCGTTGTCGGCGATGGAGAACATTCTTCGAGCCAACGAATTGCGTATGGACGGCGGAAACCGCGCTATGCGCAGAAAAGAATATCAGTTGGCGGCGCAGACGGATCTCAAACTTTTGGGGTATATGTCAGACATAGCGCGTTCGCAGAAGTGTATATTGACAAAGCAATACGAGCAGATCGCGAAAAGAACTTTTGAATGTCGCAATCTGTTGGGAGCGTGGGTAAAGAGCGACGCAAAACGCGCGTCATGCGCGAGCATCAAAGACATAGATGGCGTCAATTGACAAAAACAGTCATTTTGACCGAAGCGTAAGCGAAGTGGAGAAATCTCAACAGTATGAGATAAGCGGATAGAGACCTCTCCACGTTGGTTGAGGTGACAGAAACGCCGATCAAAAGGCGTAACAATAATAAACTTGGCAACAACCGCTTAGGCGGTAAAGGCAGGGATAGATCCGAAGGTCGCGCTCCTTCGTCCGCTGGGCGCAATTCCACGGCAAACTCAAACGCTCTGCGCGTCAATTCGTCCGGGTACGTCAACAACAATAATGTGACGAATACAAACGGCGTGCGGCCGGCATTTCCCCAAAGTATAAGCGCAGAAAAAGCGCAAGCCGGAGATGGTTTTAAGGAAAACGTCGCGAGCAAGGGGAAAAGGGGATTTATTCCTTTCCGCGAA
>CAMWIL010000047.1 GCA_947174325.1 uncultured Clostridia bacterium | reverse complement strand
CCGTAGAGAAAATCGTCGAAAAAGAGGTGGTCAAGGAAGTGCCTATCGAGGTAGAAAAGGTTGTAGAGAAGATAGTAGAAATACCGGTAGAAAAGGTAGTCGCTGTTCCGGTAGAAAAACCTGCTCCCAAAGCAAAGATAGTCACTCCAAGACTTACGCTTGACGAGGCTTACGAGAAACTTTCCGCAAAGCAGAAAAAGTTCTTTGATACGCTCAAAGATTACGCAATGAGCAAAGACAAGTGTAAAGAGAAGAAATCTACGTATTATATCTTGCTAGGTCAGTCGTCAGTCAATCCGCTTGTCAAGCTTACTATCAAGAAAGACACAACGGTAGCGCTCTTCAAGATGGAAGACGAGTTTATGAAAGACATCCGCCGTAACGCAAGTAATGACGGAGCAAAGATAAAAGTCAAAGAGACGGAAGTAGTCATAGCGGACGTACAAGCAATGAAAGCGGCGAAAGATATGATAGACCTTAGAGAAGATCAGATAGAGAGATATAACGAGTATTTGAAAGAGCAGAGGGCGATGAAGAAGTAATCGACTGCAAGACAACCGCGGAGAGTGGCATACCTTTTGCTTGATCGGAAGATAGCCACTCGCACACCGTGTACGGTAAGTGCACTGGGTGGCTCGGACTACATCCGCTAAAACAAAATCTATATCACTCTCCGCGGTCTTGACAAACGCTTTTTATTAATAAAAATGAAAATAAATAATAATATTAATTAAATCCATATTGCTCATTATTACCTTTGACCCAATAGGTCAAAGGTAATTGAGTTAAGTGAATAGTGAAGAAGTGCGGATAGAGATTTCTCAACTTCGCTACGCTTCGGTCGAAATGACAGAATTATGTAGTTTTGGGCGGCGAAGTGTGTTTTGTAATTATTTGCTCATAGTTTTTGGTTTAGCTAATTCGCGAATTCTTTTTCGCTATCGCTAAAAAATATGGCTTAAATAATTGCAAAACATACTTAAAAGCCATACATAAATAAAATAAAAGGTTAAAAAATAAAAAGAGCAAGCAAAACGCTTGCTCTTTTTTGTATTAGTTAATTTTTTGATTAAGCTTCTTTTGCGTAAACGCTGACTTGCTTTTTGTCCTTGCCCTTGCGTTCAAATCTTACAACGCCGTCAATAAGAGCGTAGAGGGTATCGTCCTTGCCGATGCCGACGTTGTTGCCGACGTGGAATTTTGTACCTCTTTGTCTTACAAGAATGTTGCCTGCCAATACGAACTGACCGTCAGATCTCTTTGGTCCAAGTCTTTTGGATTCGGAGTCTCTACCGTTTCTGGAACTACCAACACCCTTTTTATGAGCGAACAATTGAATATTCATAAACATATTACTTTACCTCCAATTCTATAAAATCAGAAAAGCCTTCGTGTAGATCGGATATGCCCAACAGCATTGTATTGAGAATAACGTCACAGTCGTGCCTTGTTGCATTGTCAAGATCGTCGGGTAATACCGCTTTCAAATAACCTCTTTCTGCGTCTGTGGTGAAGTCTACGTTGGCTCCCGCTACGCCAAACAGTCCTAGGACTGCGGTCTGAACAATGGACGAAAGGGCAGAGCAGACTATATCTTCGCCTTCGACACCGTATCCGGTGTGTCCGTCACATTCTATCTTGACTATGCTATTGTCTTGTTTTGTAACTTTTACTTTGGTCATTATGCTTTAATCTCTACGACTTTCAAAGCAGTAAACGGCTGTCTGTGACCTTGACGCTTGCGAATATTCTTCTTGGACTTATATTTGAAAACAACGATTTTCTTAGCCTTGTCCTGAGCAATAACTTCGGCAACGACTTTGGACTTAGCCACTTCGCTACCGCAAGCGATTTTGCCGTCATTGTTGAGCATAACAACGTCAAGTTCTACTTTCTCTCCGACTTCTTTATCAAGCTTTTCAACTTTGATAATTTCGTTCTCGGACACCTTGTATTGTTTGCCGCCTGTCAAAACGATTGCGTACATTGAAATACCTCCTCTTACCAGTCTCGCTGAAACGGGTGGTCACAAGACTCTTTGTTACCCTACTCATGCGGCTCAGTAAGCATATTATCATAAAAATCAACGCAAAGTCAAGGAAATACGCGAGGTATTTATTAAAAATTATATAATAAGGCGTATTTTATATAAACGGATATTACGGTCTTGATAAAATGGTGAAATTGTGCTAAAATTAGACCAAATAATACAAAAGGCGGTATTTATGGGAGTCGATAAGAATAGTATAATTATAAAGGATTTGAGTTGCTTCAATATCAGACACATTTTGGAATGCGGTCAGATATTCAGGTTTTCAGAACTACCGGACGGCTCTTTTAGAGTATTCTCCAAAGATAAAAGCGCGCTTGTAAGACAAAATGACGAAGAGGCTGTTATCATTACTGACGATCCCGATTACTTTACGAAGTTTTTTGACTTGGAAAGGGATTACGGGGAGATAAAGCTAAAGCTTCAAGATAAGCCGTTTATGCGCGAGGCGATAGAATACGGCGGCGGAATTCGCATACTCAATCAAGATAAGTGGGAAATGCTGATAAGTTTTATTATTTCGGCGAACAATCATATTCCGAGAATAAAAGGTATTATTCAAAGACTTTGCGAAAGATTGGGCGAGAACAAAGGAGATTATTACGCTTTCCCGACGCCTGAGAAGATGGCTCAAATGGACGAATCGTTTTACGCGAGCATAGGCGCAGGATATAGGGCGGCATATTTGGCAAGCACGGCAAGGGAGATAGCAAACGGCTTTGATCTTGAAGAAATATCTTTGCTTAGCGGCAACGACGGCAATAAACGATTGTGTAAACTCTTGGGGGTAGGACCAAAGGTAGCGGATTGTATTCTTCTTTTCGGCTATCACAAACAAGACGTCTTTCCCGTTGATACTTGGATAAAAAAAGTATATAAAGACGTGATAGGCGACAATGAGCCAAACAACAATGCTATGCGTAGAAAATTGATCGAGATGTACGGCGAATATTCGGGATACGCGCAACAGTACTTATTCTTCAATAAGCGCGAAAATTAACCGATATTGTGATATTGAACATTGTTCAATACTGTTTATTTTCATAATATCGTATAGTGTTTTGACAATAGCGATTTATGGCATTGGCATAAGAAATATAAGGGCAAGGCTTGAATAATCGTCACATATCAAATAAAAAATCATATTGAACACTGTTCAAAATTAAAAATATTACAAAAGAAGACTTTAAGATTTACCAAAGAAAGAAAATAATTACACATTAAAGAGGTGGTTTATGAATTATGCGGTTTTGGTAGATCTCAACAGTATGAGACTCTCGTACGAGAGTTTTGCAAAGGCGCTTTCTGAAATTGACGGTAAGGTTGCTTATGCGAAACTTTACGGTTACAATAACAAACGCAACAATGATTTTAACAACTTTATAAAGACGTACGGCGCAGAGGTAGCTTTGCCTGTGAACAATAGAAAAAAGGTGCGCATAGACATTAGACAAGTTATTGACGCAGTGACTATCGCTTGTACTCATAAGAGCGTTGACGGATTCTTTATTATTTGCAGCGAGTTGGATAGTATTGCAATGATAAACGCGTTGAAAAAACTCGGCAAGAAAGTAATAATGGGAATTCAGTCTCCGAGTTTTGTAGCCGAACAGTGCGACGCCTACGTTATGCTTGAAAGATTGGCGACTGACGTCGATGACGTCAATATCGCTATCGAGAGGATAAACGTAAATCGCGACAATAAGGAATTTTTGCCTCATACAGGTATTGAGAGCAAGCAAATTGACGAGATGAAAAAGATTAAGAATGAATTGTCCGAAATGCTCGATACAAAAAAACGACAGAAGAGCGAAATAGATATGGGGCAGAACGTATTGCAGTTGGACGATTTATTGAAACAGTATTTTTAAAGTTTATTGAATAAAGTCGGGCGTTGACCCGACTTTATGTTATAGTATAAATTATTATTTACCTTGCTTTTTATTTTCTAAATATGCTTTGAATCCGCCTGCTTGCGCTATTTTTTTGCCCAAAGGCGTAATGCAGTTGTAAGGCGAAACGTAACCGCTGAAATCTTGTTGGGTACGCTCCAAAAGCAACGTCATTACTATTACGAGCGCCATAAACGGATAAGCGATAAAAGTACCAGTATTGATAAGCGAATATCCCTCAAAACCGACCCATACCGCCAAAACAAAGAGATTGAAAGAATACTTGAAATTTGCAAACAGTATCTTAAATCTTACCCAGTAGTAGTAAATATAGGCGACAAGTCCGACGATACCCGTACAAGCTAGAACTTGGAACACCGTCGAGTGGAACCAGTATACGTCCATTCCGTTGGTATTCGTATTGACGCCCACGTATCCTTTGCCGACGCCGAAAATCGGATGCGCTTTGAACAACGCCCAAGCTTCTTTATACAGATTTAATCTGCTATTTGAAGTCATACCGCGGTCGAGAAGCGAGGCAATCATTTCGTTGATATCTTTACGAAGTATCAGATATAATAGTAAGACCGCGACTGCCGTAACGGCGACGTAGAGAAGGTGAAGTTTTTTATTAGGCGCTTTTATTATTGTAAGCGCAAATGCAAAAACTCCGCTGAGCGCTCCGAATATTATCGCGCCTCTGCTAAACGTCATTACAAGGCATAAATATTGAAAGAGTCCTATTGCTAGGAACAACCAGCCTTGACGGTATCTCGTAGACAGATACATTGTCATACCGGCAGTGAAAATAAGGTACGTTGCCGTATCGTTTCTGTTTGACCCTTTAATTATAACATTAGAAGTATGCCATTGAGATATAGGCAAATCTCTTTGGATTAAAGATACTATCAATTCAAGACATATTACAAGACCGATATACATCATCGTCTTTGAAAAATACAACGGTACGTCTCGCTTATCGTCGCGTTTGAGATAATGATTGGCAATGATATATATAACGGGTATGCTTATTCCAATCATTAAAATATCCGGAAGCGATTTCAATAGATCGCTCTTAGTCGCATATCCGCATCCGCCGATAAGCAGGGCGTATGCCACTGCCATAAGAGGAAAAAACATTTTTCCTAGATGGAAATCGTGCTTTCCGTTTTTTATCAAGAATACGATGAAGCAAATGCCTAGTGGTATAGCCAATGGCCACAAATACGTGTAATCGGCAAAGTCTTGCGAATAAATTATCAATACCGCCGAGAAAAGATTTACAGTCAGCGGCAAGATATCGTCTGTAAAAAGTAAAGCGATACAGGCGATAACCACAGCGGCGGTGAAGCCGAAAGGCGCGCATCTGGAATACCATCCGAAGAATACAATAGCGCACACCAGTATGAGATAATAGTCGGTGTATAAAAATTTTTTGATCAGACTGTCAACTTTTCTATATATATTTATTACGTTTATCAAAAATTTGCTTTTTATCATTTTATATCCATATGCCAAACTTTGCGAAAAATCAAGAGTTCGGTAATTTTGAGTACAAGCGACAAAACGTATAGTTTAATATAGTTTTCGCTTATATTCCAATTATAAACTCAATGCTCTCAAAGAGCAAGTAATCTGACGTACATTATAAATAAATTTGAATCGTATTCACGGGTAAAAGAAAATCGCCGCATTGAGCGGCGATCGACTTGTCTATTTGCGGGGAAGCGTCACACCCCTCTCTCGATTGCGGTGATACCCGTACGGCATACTTTGGAGATGACGAAATTCTTTTCTTTTTGCGCTTTTGCGAGTTCGTTCATATAACTGTCTATCTTGTCGGACGTGCCGGTAAGTTCGACAATCATAGATTTTGCGGTGACGTCTACTACTATTGCGCCGTATCTATCGGAAAGTTCGATTACGAACTTATCGAAGAATTCGTCGTTTGTCGTAAGTATCTTCACCAAAGAAAGCTCTCTAAATACGCTTTCGCTTTCTTTAAGCGCTCTTACGCTTATCGTCTCTTCAAGCTTTTTTGTCTGATTTATGATTTGAGCAAGACCGGCTTCATCGCTGTCCGCAACGACGGTAATTCTCGAAATATGCGGATCGTCTGTTGCGCTGACCGAGAGAGAATCGATATTAAAACCTCTTCTTCCGAAAAGCGACGATACTCTTGCGAGCACGCTCGAATTATTTTTCACTACGATCGAGATGATATTCTTCATATTTTGTCCTCTTTTTTCAATCTATATTATTTATTATACAGTCCAACGCGCGAAAAATCAACTGTTTTGGAATTGCGAGTTGTACAGTTGATAGTAAAAACCGCGCGACGCGAGCAACTGTTCGTGATTGCCTTGTTCGATGATATTGCCGTCTTTCATTACGAGAATTACGTCGCATTCTCTTATCGTCGAAAGTCTATGCGCTACGACGAAAGAAGTGCGTCCTTGCATTATCGTGTAAAAAGCTTGCTGTATCTTCATTTCCGTACGCGTATCGATAGACGAAGTAGCTTCATCGAGGATAAGCATAGGAGGATGGGTGAGCATTATTCTTGCAATACACAAAAGCTGTTTTTGACCTTGCGATAGGTTGTCGCCGTTTTCCGTCAGCATAGTGTCGTACTTGTCAGGGAATTTATCAATGAAGTCGTGCGCGTTTGCGAGCTTTGCCGCTTCAATTATTTCTTCAAGACTTGCGTCCGCTTTTCCGTAAGCAATGTTGTCGCGGATAGTGCCTTCAAAGAGCCAACTTTCCTGCAATACCATACCAAAGCTGTCTCTTAGGCTTGCCCTTGTGACTGAGCGAACGTCTTTTCCTGATACTGAGATGCTTCCGTCTGTCACGTCATAAAAGCGCATAAGCAAATTTATCAGCGTAGTCTTTCCGCAACCTGTCGGTCCGACTATCGCAATTTTCTGTCCTTTCTTTACGTTGAGATTGAGATTTTCGATCAGCGGTCTGTCTGCTACGTATCTAAAACCAACTTTGTCAAGGTCAAGAGTTCCGTCGCATTCTTTGAGCGTATCGCTATCTTCGTCGCTTTCTTCTTGTTTTTCGTCCAACAGCGCGAAAATTCTTCTTGAAGCGGCGACAGCAGACTGTATTTCCGTAATTACGCCGGTTATCTCATTGAACGGTTTTGTATATTGATTTGCGTACATCAAACACGTAGAGAGATTTCCCACGTCAAGCGATTTGGGAGAGTTTGCCCACAGAGAAATCAACGCGCCGATCACGCCTACGCTTGCGTAAACCAAATTGTTGACAAAACGGGTGCACGGATTTATCAACGCGCCGTAAAATTGCGATTTGAAACCGCATTTATATAGTTCGTCGTTCATTTGCGCAAAATCTTCCGCGCAATTTTCTTCTCGACAAAACGCCTGGATGAGATTATGTCCCGTAAATATTTCCTCCACGTATCCGCTTATCTCGCCTCTTTGGGACGCTTGCTCTGCAAAAGTGGAGTGAGAGCGTTTTGTGATAAACGACGCGACGAACAGCGACAGGGGAGTAAGCAACAACACTACCAAAGCCACTATCCAGTTGATATAGAAGAGCATTGCGATCGTAGCTATTATAGTCATAACGCCGCTGAACAATTGCGTAAAGCCTTGCAAAAGTCCTTCCGAAACCTGATCAATGTCGCTTGAAATTCTCGCTATTATATCACCTTGCTGTTGGTTGTCGATAAATTTGAGGGGAAGTTTGTTGATATGCTCAAATAGTTGGTTGCGGATATTGCGTACCGTCTTGAAAGTGAGCGAATTCGTAGAAGCGGTAAGCGTCCACTGCGATATGCTTCCCACGACTATCATAGCGATAAGGATATAAATATATTCAAAAACTTTTTTGAAATCTACGTTGCCTTCTAACATATAATTTATCGCATGACCAGTCATAAGTGGCACGAGTATAGACACCGCAACGGATACCATTGCGCTGATCAATGATATGATCAAAAGCGGAGCGTAGGGCTTTGTGTATGATACGAGTCTGAAAAGGGTAGATCTATTTTTCTTCATTATTAACCTCCTTTTCACTAGCGTTTTCTTGCGGCGTTTTTTGTTGAGAGTCGTAAATTTCTTTATAGACTTCGCACGTTTGCAACAATTCGTCGTGTTTTCCTATTCCTGCGACTTCGCCTTTGTCAAGCACGATTATTTTATCGGCGTTTTTGAGCGAAGTAGCGCGTTGGGAAATTATGATCTTGGTAGTATCTTTTGGAAGGTCGCTGTTGAGCGCTTTTCTCAATGCAAGATCTGTCGCAAAGTCCAAAGCGCTCATACTGTCGTCCAAAATTACGATTTGCGGATCGCCAACAAGCGCTCGCGCGATGGAAAGACGTTGTCTTTGTCCGCCGGAAAAGTTTTTGCCTTTCTGTTGAACGGGTTCGTCGATCTTGTCTTTCTTTTGCATTACGAAATCGTACGCTTGAGCGATCTTCAACGCGCGATAAATTTCTTCATCGCTTGCGTCTTCTTTTCGCCAGAGCATATTGCTTTTTATCGTGCCGCGGAAAAGCATGGACTGTTGAGGTACGAGTCCGATTTTCGATCTAAGCTGTTTGAGCGGATATTCTTTTATATTTACGCCGTCTATGAGCAATTCGCCTTGGCTCACGTCGTAAAATCTCGGTATCAAATTTATAATGGTTGATTTACCGCTGCCCGTACCGCCGATAATGCCGACGGTTTCGCCTTTGTAAATATCCACGTTGAGATCCTTGATAGCCATACCGCCGCCGCTGTAACCGAAAGAAACGTTTTTGAATGAGATCGCGGGAGAGTTTTCTACCTCTTGAACGTCGGCGTTGCCTTCGTCGGATATTGAAGACTGCGTAGCGAGAAGCCCGCTGACTCTCTTTGCCGAAGCGTATGATTTAGATAAAAGTACCATAACGTTTGCAAGCACGACGAGCGCGAGAGAGATCTGCGTCATATAGTTGATAAACGCGATCAACTCGCCTTGCGTCAATAAGCCGGTATTTATCTTATGAGCTCCGAAATAGAGCAACGCAACTATCGCAAGGTCAATGATTAGGAAAGTAAGCGGATTTAGCAGAGCGGATATTCTTCCTATCGCGATTACGCTTTTGGCGTGATCGTCGGTTGCTTGCTCAAAACGATTTTGTTCGCGCTCTTGTTCGGTAAACGCTCTTACGACTCTTACTCCATTGAGATCTTCGCGCGCGATAGCCGTTATCTTGTCCAGTTTGCGTTGATTTTTTGTATAAACAGGCATTGTTTTAGACATTATCAAATACAGTACCAAAGCAACGAGAGGAGCGGTAATGAGGAATATCCAACACATAGACGGTTTGAGAATTATTGCCGATACGGTAGCTCCGATGACGAGGAAAGGCGCGCGTATCGCTAGCCTTATAAGCATAGCCACGCCTAGTTGAACTTGGTTTATATCGCTGTTGAATCGCGTTATCATCGACGACGTGCCGAACTTATCGATCTCGCTCATCGACAGAGAATTTATATGATGAAAAAGCACGTTGCGAAGTTCCGTTCCAAAGCCTTGCGAGCATCTTGACGCAACGTATTGGCAAAAGAGAGCCGCGCCCAATCCTACGACGGACAAGAGCACCAAAACGCCGCCCATTTTCAAAATATAATTTATATCTTCGTTGGCGATGCCCACGTCGATTATCTTAGCCATAACGATAGGCACGATCAACTCGAATATCGCCTCTAGAAGTTTGAAAATAGGACCGAGTATCAGATGCTTTTTGTACTTTTTGAGATATTTGTACAGATTTGACATAAAATACCTTTTCCTTTATTGACTAACAAATTAAATTATTATAAAATATTATATATTCACATTTATGATTATGCAACAACTTAGACACAATTATATTGTAATAATTATAAATTGAGCGGAAAAGGACGGTTTTTTATTTATGAAAGACGGATTTATAAAGTGCGGCGCAGGAACGCCTAAAATAATTGTCGGCGATTGTATGAGCAATGCGAAAGAGATCGTTAGGCTTATCAAGCAGGCGGACGAAAAGGGAATTAAATTGCTTGCGTTGCCTGAATTGTGCGTCAGCGGATATACTTGCGGAGATTTGTTTTTGCAAGACGCTTTGCTTGACGGAGTTGAAAGAGCGATCGAATATATTCTCAAAGAGAGCAAACGCGCGGATACAGTCGTTGCGTTTGGCGCGCCGTTGAGAAACAAAGGCAAGCTTTTCAACTGCGCGGTGGTTATCTACAAAGGCGAAATAATAGGCGTTACGCCGAAGATCAATATTCCCGAATACGGCGAGTTCTACGAGGCAAGACACTTTGCTTGCGGAAGAGATATGGATTATGAAGAAATAGAAGTAGCGGGCCACGTAGTTCAATTCGGTCAGTTGTTGTATATCAACGATTCGTCTTTGAGAGACTACGCTTTCGGCGTGGAGATATGCGAGGATCTTTGGGTAGCGGATCCCCCTTCGATCGAGCTTTGTAAAAGAGGCGCGAGGATCATTCTCAACTTGTCGGCGAGCAATGAAGTAGTAGGAAAGAGCGAGTACAGAAGAAATCTCGTAGCCGTTCAGTCGGGAAAACTCGATTGCGCTTACGTATACGCCAGCGCAGGCGACGGAGAATCGACGACGGACACTGTTTTTGCAGGACATAACGTCATTGCCGAGAGCGGCAATATCCTTGCCGAGAGCAAGTTGTTTTCCAATTCGCTGATCTATACGGATATCGACGTAAAGAAGTTGAGTTATGAACGCAGAAGAAAGAGTACGGTAAGATGCGAAGAGCAAGAGGTGTACGCAGTATTCGGACAAAAGCTCAGCGATAATAAATTGACGAGAAAGTTTTCGCCTACGCCGTTTGTGCCGAGCGATGAGGAAAGGCGTAGCGAGAGGTGCGAACTTATACTTGATATGCAAGCTAACGGTATGAAAAAGAGGATCGAGCATACAAATTCCCAAAAGCTTGTGATAGGATTATCCGGCGGACTTGACAGCGCGCTTGCGTTGCTCGTCACTGCAAAAGCGATCGATATTCTCAAAAGAGACAGAAAGGATATTCTTGCGGTTACAATGCCGTGTTTCGGGACGACTAAGAGGACGAAGTCCAACGCCGAGGTATTGGCAAACGGACTTGGCGTTGATTTCTGTGAAGTCAACATCTCAAAATCCGTGGAGCAGCATTTTGAAGATATAGGACAATCAAAAGAAGATTTGAGCGTTACGTTTGAAAACGCGCAGGCAAGAGAGCGTACGCAAGTGCTTATGGATATTGCCAATAAACACGGCGGTTTGGTAGTAGGCACGGGAGATCTGTCGGAGCTTGCTTTGGGATGGGCGACTTACAACGGAGACCATATGTCAATGTACGGCGTCAACGCTTCTATCCCCAAAACGCTGGTTCGTTATTTAGTCAAATATTACGCCGATACGTGCGAAAGCGAGAACGTTAAGAAGGCGCTTTACGACATACTCGATACGCCAGTAAGTCCCGAACTTCTTCCTTCGAAAGGCGAGGAAATATCTCAACAGACGGAGAATATCGTCGGACCTTACGAACTTCACGATTTCTTCCTTTACTATATATTGCGTTGGGGGTATTCGCCTAAAAAAGTTTATAGAATAGCGACGAAGACTTTTGAAAGTAAATATGATAACGGTACGATACTCAAATGGCTTAGATCTTTCTATAAGAGATTTTTTGCCCAACAGTTCAAGCGTTCTTGCATACCGGACGGAGTAAAGGTGGGCAGCGTAACGCTTTCTCCTAGGGGAGACTGGAGAATGCCGAGCGACGCGTCGGCTAAGCTGTGGCTTGACGAATTGGAAAGTATCGACAATTGAGCGAACGCGCTATTTTGCTATGTTGATAAGGTAAATAAAAAACGCGATTTTGTTGTTCAATTTTGAAATTAGTGAAAAAGCGAGATCCAAATCAACGATGGCTGGGAGTTTTGAGCCTGCTCTTTCTTAAATGCTAAAAAATTTGATTTACTAAACTAAAAATGCTATTATTAACATAATTAAAAGGTAAATTATGGATTTATTGGAACTTGAAGAAAATAAATTAAATGAAGTTAAAAAAATATTAATTGCAGACGGCGCGATTTTCGAAAAGAAAAATATAACAAAATATGATGCAAAGTTTTTTGAAACCGTGACCTTATCTAACGCTTTAATAAAATTCTTTTTATTTTTTAGCTTGAGCGTATATGCGGTAATCAATTTGATCGGTCTTGTTCTATCGATAATTTATGATCCAAACTCTTCATTAGATATAATTGGCACACTAATAGGACTTTTTGCTATTTGTTTGATTGTTTCCGCTATTTTTAGGAATATCAACACAAACAAAAAGAAGGAAGAATTTCCAATATTTATTACAGGTGAAAATTTCATTTTTAATTTTACTGACGGGGTAGTGGAAACTCCAAAACTTTTTTATACTTTGCCATATGATAGTGTTCAAAAAATAGAATTTGTAATTCATGGTTTAAAGAAAAAACAATTATTTGGCAGCGTTACCTTCACTTTTAAAGTGCAAGATTACACTGTGACTCATTCATTACGATATACAAATCTCACAGCCATAGAAAATTTTATAAAAAGCAAACTTCCAAGCTTATTAGACGTATTAATTGTAGACGGAAAAGCTAATAGAGATATTGAGATAACTAAAAAAAATCAAGTACTAAAAAACTCGTTGATTTCTCTTGCAATTCTAATTGTCGCCATAGTATTAAACGTTGTTCCTTATTTATTAAATTTTAAGAGTTTGGCATTAACCGTTTCCTGCGCGATTTTAATTTTAACGTCAGTAATCGTGTTCTTTTCTTCTTATCTCTACACTCATTTTTTAGTTCAAGGCATTATTATTAGCAGTGTTTTTATTATTATCGGCTTTTGTGTCCCAACGTTAATTATTGAATGTAGTAAAATTTCAATATTAAATTATATCATTCAAAACCCTCAAATTTTAATGATGACAATTTTCGGAATAATTGGCTTATGTTTGTATGCTTATATAGTTATAATAAATATAAGCAAAATTCATTATATGTTACATAAAAAT
>CAMWIL010000046.1 GCA_947174325.1 uncultured Clostridia bacterium | reverse complement strand
AGTATAATATTGATAATAATATTTACAAGCAAAGGCATAGGCTATGCGAATAAGAGGAAAGAGAATAAGCGAGCAATAGAGAGCAAATACAACACGTTCTATGCGGTGAGCGGAACGGGACTATTCGGATTAAGTATGACGAATTGGACGATAATAGCGTGCGTGTTGATGGGCTTGGCAGTGTTGAGTTTTGTCTTTATGCTTATAGAGAAGAGAGGATATAAGAAATCTCAAAGAGATCTTGAAGACGCAAAGGACGAGTATGAGCGTAACAAGAAACAGGAAGAAAAGCAAGAAGCAAAACGTCAAAATGAAGAAATGCAGATGATGTTTATGCGTATGATGGGCGGAAACGCAGGCGGCATGAACGGCGGCGGACAACAAGGCGGATTTGCATATGCTGGTCAAGGCTTAGGCGCGGACGAGATAAGAGGAATAGTATCCGAGACGATGACGGCAATGTTGCCTAACTTCCAACAGTATCTACCTCAACAAGCGTCGACCAATGACGAACTTGTCGAGAAGTTACTCGCAAAGACGGAGAAGAATGAAGAGACGATACAAAAGTTGATGAAGAAGATCGCAGAACAACCTGTCGAGAAAATCGTAGAAAGAGAAGTTGCTACGACAAGTATAGGAGACGAAACAATACTCAAAGTGGTAAATCATTCTGAGCAAAACGACGAAACGATAAAACAGATGTTGAAGACGCAGGAAGATTTGATGCATAATCAAGAGAAGTTGATGGAGAAGATACTAGAACTATCCGCTAATCAACAATCTAGCGAACCGCAGGTAATAGAGAAGATTGTTGAAGTACCTGTCGAAAAAATCGTTGAGAAGGAAGTAAAAGTAGAAGTTCCAGTCGAAAAGATCGTCGAGAAGGAAGTGGTCAAGGAAGTGCCGGTAGAGAAAATAGTCGAAGTACCCGTCGAAGTGGAAAAGATAGTAGAAGTGCCGGTTGAGGTAGAGAAAGTAGTAGAGAAGATAGTAGAGATCCCTGCCGAGAAACCTGCTCCCAAAGCAAGAGTGACAGCTCCTAGACTTACGCTTGACGAGGCTTACGAAAAGCTTTCTGCAAAGCAAAAGAAGATATTTGATACTCTCAGAGCCTACGCATTGAGCAAAGACAAGTGCAAAGAGAAGAAGTCTACGTATTCTATATTGCTTGGACAATCTTCCGTCAATCCGCTTGTAAAGCTTACTATAAAGAAAGATACTACGGTAGCATTGTTCAAGATGGAAGACGAATACTTCAAAGATATACGCCGCAACGCAACTAATGACGGAACGAAAGTGAAAGTCAAGGAAAGTGAGTTGATAGTAGCGGATATGCAAGCGTTGGCTACGGCAAAAGAGATGGTAGATTTACGCGAGGATCAAATAGAGCGTTATAACGAGTATCTTAAAGAGCAGAGGAGTATGAAAAAGTAGAATACCACTCTCCGCGGTCTATACTGTTTATTATCGCCTTTGACCTAACGGGTCAAAGGCGATTGAGTTAATAGTGAAAAGTGAATAGTTAAGAAGTAAGGATAGAGATTTCTCCACTTCGCTACGCTTTGGTCGAAATGACTGAAAATATGTAATTAATATCAACTCCAATGAGTAAGCCACGGACTTTGAGCGGCAAAGTGTGTTTTGTAATTATTTGCTCATAGTTTTTGGTTTAACTGACTTGCGAATTTTACTTGCTATCGCTAAAAAATATGGCATAAATAATTGCACAACACACTTAAAAGCCATACGTAATTAAAATAATTTGATAAGAGACATCTTGTTAAACTGAAATGGCAAGCGATACGCTTGCCATTTTCTAAGCCGTATTTTGTTTACATTTTTACAATGTTATAGTATAATACCTTTGCCGGCAAATATATTTGCGAGCATTTGATCATCTGCGTAGGAAACGTATTTAGAATCTAAATTCCTACTGGGGAGCGTTTATGAATAAGAAGTTTTACATTACTACACCAATATATTATCCAAGCGGTAAGTGGCATATCGGAACTTGCTATACTACGATAATTTGCGACGCGCTTGCGAGATACAAGAGAATGCAAGGCTATGACGTATTTTATCTTACGGGTACGGATGAGCACGGACAGAAGATACAAAAGGTTGCGGCGGCGGCAAACGTCGACGTCAAGACTTATATTGACGGCGTAGTAAACGAACTCAAAAAGTTGTGGGAACTTCTTGATATATCTTATGATAAGTTTATCCGCACGACGGACGCGGAACACGAAAGCGCCGTTCAGAAGATTTTTAAAAAGCTCTACGATAAAGGCGATATATACAAGAGCGAATACGAAGGTTGGTATTGTACGCCATGCGAGGCTTTTTGGACTAAGACCCAACTCGTAGACGGCAAATGTCCAGATTGCGGAAGAAACGTGGAACTTACAAAAGAAGAGAGTTATTTTTTCCGTTTGAGTAAATACCAAAAGCGTATTGAAAAACTGATAGAAGAGGATAAGGACTTTTTACAGCCTACCACAAGACAGAATGAGATGCTCAACAATTTTATTCGTCCGGGCTTGCAAGATCTATGCGTGTCGCGCACATCGTTTGATTGGGGCGTAAAAGTCCCGTTTGATCCTAAGCACGTCGTTTACGTTTGGATAGACGCGTTGGTCAATTACATCACTGCGCTCGGTTACGCTGGCGAAGACGATAGTTTGTTCAAGAAATATTGGCCTGCCGACGTGCATATGATGGGCAAGGAGATAATAAGATTCCATTCAATAATATGGCCCGCGATACTAATGGCGTTGGATCTACCGTTGCCGAAAAAGGTTTACGGACACGGTTGGTTGATGTTCAACAACGACAAGATGAGCAAATCCAAAGGCAATATCGTCGATCCGTTCATTCTTTGCGAAAGATACGGCGTAGACGCATTGAGATATTATATGCTTAGGGAAGTGCCTTTTGGGCAGGACGGTAATTTTACAAACGAGATATTCCTCAAACTTCGCAACAGCGATCTTGCCAACGATTTGGGAAATTTGGTATCAAGGGTTACGGCTATGGTATCGCAATATTTTGACGGCATCATTCCTCAACCGGGAAAAGAAGAAGAAATCGATAAGTCGCTCAAAAGTATGGCGGAAGAAATGTATCCGTTGGTTACGGCTAGTATGGATAAGATGTACGTTCCCGAAGCGTTGGAGAGTATTTTCAAAGTCATCCAAAGAGCCAATAAGTATATAGACGAGTGTACTCCTTGGATACTTGCAAAGAGCGACGAGGGCAGGGAAAGACTCAAAACCGTATTGTACAATCTTTGCGAAACGATAAGAATGACGGCGGTAATTCTTCAACCCTTCCTCACGCAGACTCCTGCGAAGATATTTGAAAAACTTGGGATAGAAAATGGCGAGCTGACTTCTTTTGCATCGCTTGAAAAATTCGGAGCGAATATTTCGGGAAGAAAAGTAGACAAAGGCGAACAGCTTTTCCAGAGAATAGATATCGATAAAGAATTAAAAATAATGGACGCTATTGCCGACGAGCAGAAAAAGCTTGCTCAAAAACAGATCAAGGAAGATAAGAAAGTGGAAAACGTGGTAGATATACAAGAAATAACGATAGACGATTTTGCAAAAATTGCGCTCAAAGTGGGCAAGGTAATAGAGTGTCAAAAGGTTGAGAAAGCCGACAAACTTCTGTGCAGCAAAATAGATCTAGGCGAGGAGCAACCGCGCACTATAGTCAGCGGAATAGCAAAATTCTATACGCCCGAAGAGATGATAGGAAAGCAAGTCATTGTCGTGACAAATCTCAAACCTGTCAAGTTGAGAGGTATCGAGTCGCAAGGTATGGTGTTGTGCGCGAGCGATGAAGACGGCAATCTTGCATTGATAGCTCCCGAAAAGACAATGAAGTCGGGCAGCGAAGTAAGATGATAATCGATTCGCATTGCCATTTGTATGACGAGAGACTGTCGGGAAAGACAGACGAGATCATCGGCGGACTGAAAGAAGAAGGAATAGAGAGCGTATTTGAAGTAGGTTACGATTTAGAGAGTTCTAAGCACGCGGTCGAGCTTAGCAATAAGTTTTCGCAGGTATTTGCAATAGTCGGGACTCATCCGCACGACGCGAAAAACTTTGACGAAGAAAGCGAAAAATTTTATAAACGCGTTGCAAGTCTTGACAAAGTCATAGCGATAGGCGAGATAGGTCTTGATTATTATTACGACCTTTCGCCGAGAGATATTCAAAAAGAAGTTTTCGCAAGGCAGATAGATATTGCCTGTGAAGTAGGTTTGCCGATAGTATTGCATATCCGAGACGCGTATAAAGACGCTTTGGATATATTAACTGCAAAAAAGGATAAACTAGGCGCGGGAGTGTTGTTGCATTGTTATTCTTCAAGCGCGGAAATGATAAAACAGTTTGATAAATTCAACTGCTATTACGCGCTCGGCGGAGCGATAACTTTCAAAAACGCTAAAAAGGATGACGTTATTTTGGCGATACCCGACGATAGATTATTGGTCGAAACGGACTGCCCGTATATGACTCCTGTCCCGTTTAGAGGACAGCCCAACGAACCAAAGTATATAAACTACGTCATTGACAAAATAGCAAGCGTCAAAAATCTCACCAGAGAACAAGTGATCGAGATCACTAATACAAATACAAAAAGGCTTTTTTCAAAATACGGACATTGAGGTGAAGTATGAAAGAGACATACGTATACGTAGTAGATAAAAACATTTATATAAATCTTACCAATCGTTGCTCCAATCGTTGCGAGTTTTGCGTAAGATATTACGACAAGCCTATTTACGGCGATCTTTGGATAAAGTCCGAACCTAGCGCAGACGACGTAATATCTATTCTCGAAAAAGAATACGATCTAACTAAGTACAACGAAGTGGTTTTTTGCGGTTACGGCGAGCCTACTTACAGGTTTGACGCAATAGAGCAAATTGCCGATTACGTTCACTCCAAAGGCGGTAAGACGAGAATAAATACTAACGGTCAGGCAAACGAAATTCTTGGAGAAGATATATCTTCGAGAATCGTAAAGCGCGTAGACACTATAAATATATCTCTCAACGCTACCGATGCAATCAAGTATGATAAGATATGCCACAGCGCTTACGGCGAAAGAGCATTTGATATTATGATAGACTTTGCTAAAAAATGCGTTAAGGCAGGCGGCAACGTCGTATTGAGCGTAGTCGACGTGATAGGCGAAGAAGAGATAGCAAAAGCAAAAGAGATAGCAAACGAAGTCGGCGCAAAATTGCGCGTAAGGGCTTTGCTTTGATTTTTGAGGAGACTGCTATGAAAAAGTATAAAGCGACAGATATTTTGTGGGCAACAAGTGTGGTGATCATAACTATCGTAGCTATTATTTTGTCAGTCACGAGCATAGTAGAATATAATTTACCGATGGCTGTAAGAATAATCTGCGGGGTGTTGGACTTTGTTGCAGTAATCGTATTGGTTTTCACAACCGTGAAAAAATTTATTGATAATAAACGGAAAAATAATTGAGACGAATTGATAGATGAGCGATATAAAACAAGTATTACAAGATCATAGTTTTAAGTTTAATAAGCAGTTCGGTCAAAATTTCATTACCGATACGAATTTGTTGCAGGCAATGGTCAAAGACAGCGGCATACAAAGCGACGACACCGTTGTCGAGATAGGCGCCGGAGCGGGAACTCTTACAAGAGAGATCGCAAAAGTGGCAAAGAGGACCGTTGCTTTCGAGATAGACAGAAACCTTGTGCCGATACTGGGACAGACGTTGCAAGGACTGGACGATAAAGTCGAAGTCGTATTCAAAGATATTCAAAAGGTTGACGAAAAAGAGCTTGACGAGATTTTGGACGGCGGCGAATATAAAGTTGTGGCAAATCTTCCTTATTATATTACTACGCCGATAATAATGCGATTTTTGGAAAGACAAAACAAACCCAAAAGCATAACGGTAATGATCCAAAAAGAAGTCGGCAAGAGATTGACGTCTTCTGCCGATTGCGGCGATTACGGAGTAATAACTCTTTCTATTGCATTGGAAGGCAAGGCAAAAATAATGAGAGAAGTGCCGAGATATATGTTTACGCCTCAACCAAACGTCGATAGTTGTATAGTGCGTATCGACTTGGACGATACTTATTCAAACGTCAATAAGACAAGCGTAAAAAAGATCATAAGATCTGCGTTTGCAATGCGCCGCAAAACTCTTGTCAACAATCTTATGAGCGGACTAGGATTAAGTCGAGAAAAGATAGAAGAAGCGTTGACGGCATTGGGCATTGACGTAAGAGCAAGGGGCGAAACTTTGGATATTGAGCAGTTTATCGCGTTAAGTGAAAAACTCGGCTGTTGATAACGCGCTAGTTATGGCGGGCTATATAAAATATTCTCTGTTATTTAATACTGATTTAAATTTATATTTTCATACTTACAAGCTTACAAAATCTATGACAGCAAGCAGTAAAATGAAAACGATGTAAATATAAAATGCGATCAAAGCGTTCTAAGTTGATTTTTACCTTCATACATTATCGTGTATGGAGGTATTTTTATGGTTATCTTAAAAAAAATCGTCATAATGACGGAATACGGCAAAAGCAACTGTTCGGGTATTGTCAAATTTGAGAACTTTGCGGGAAGGACAAGTTGTTTTGTTCGTATCTTAGGCATAAACAGTGGAGTAATATGTATCAAGTGCGGAGACGACGTGATATTCTGCGGTGATCTTTTTGAAGGAGAAAAACGCTTCAACGCAATATACGATCTCAATAAAATTATACAGATAGCTGTTTTCCGTGACGGCGCGATCGTATGTCTAGGTAGCAACAGAGGTAGATTTTCGCCTAATAATATTCTTAATGATATTCACCAATATTTTGCAGCAAAGAGCGCGATGGCTCAACAGTCATTCGCTACCAAAACCGAAGTTCAAGAAGAATTTATTGAGCCTCCGAGCGAAATCGAAAACGTAGAAGAAGTCAGTGATCAAATTTTTAGCGCAATAGATGAAACTCAACAAGAGCAAGAAGAACAATCGGTTGATGAAATTGTAAAAGAAGAGGGACAGTCTCAAACTACCGTTGCTTTGCAAATTCAAGAATCCGAAACAGGAGCTGTGCAAGAAGAGCCGATCAACGAAACAGTAGTAACGAAGAAAAAAACAAAGACGGCAAAGAACGAAACTTCTCAACCTTTCTATAAAAAGATAGAAGACAATATGCAAGAGCTTTTTGAAAAAAACGAGCGCGATGAGGAGCTTTCTTTGCTTATTCCCGATAGTAAATGGGTTCGCGTATCTTTGGGCGACGATGGATATTACGTCGTAGGCATAATATACAGCGAGGACGTACCTAATATTATTTGTTACGGCGTACCGGATAAAGACGGTAGCAATCCGCCTCAAAGCAATGAAAATTGCAGACAGTGGATGGAGATAGAGAAAGGCGGAAGAGGTTATTGGATGATGTATCAGTCTGCGCAGAGCGGAGAGACTATGACGAGCAGTATCGTGTAGTAATTTCTTCCAAAATTGAAATATCTGAAAATCAAATTATTTTGTTTATAAAACACCTTGCTAGCAACGGTAGCGGGGTGTTTTATCTTGTTTTATCAAAACAAGATGCATCGAAACAAGAATGGTAATATTTTTTTTAATGTTAGCGCATATTTTAGTCAAATAATTTCTAATTTTATTATATTTTTACATAATTCCAAGAAAAGTGTACTTTTACTGACTGTCAAATTTTCTCTAAAATCAGCCGATTTTACAGCATTTTTTCATAATAATTATACCTTAAAGCAAAGTTTTTTGCAATATCTTTTGGTCAGTAAAAGTACACTTTTGCTGACCCTATTGTAAACGGGGTAATAAAATGGATATACGAAATAGAAAGTTAGGGAGATGGTTTGCCTTATTGGCTGTGATAATTATATTAAGTCTGTGCTTGGCAATGGCTCTGCCAAGCGTTTCGGCTGTTGCTCCAAGCGATATAGTTCAAGCAACAGCTGTTGATTCTAGAAAGGCATCTGTTCTTAATCTTGACCAAAATGGTGTATTTACTGATTATTTCTCAGACATTATAACAGGCGAACAGAACGAATTCATATACTTCGGTAAGAATTTTAACTTAGGTCAAAATGGAAATATCGGCGCTAATGCGCATTCAGGAGCGATAAAGTGGAGAGTACTTTCTAAGAAAGATGACAAATACAGTGACGGAAGTATGCTGTTGTGGGCAGATTATCAGTTGGGAACATCAAGTTACAATCCGAAATTCGATAATCAGAACTATGCTTTTTGGGGAACAAGTTTAATAAGGGCAAATCTAAACGGCGGAGATTATCCTAGCGCTGTATCAGGAATACCTACTCTTGATAAAAATGTAGATGAAGAAGAATCTTGGCTTTATAACTTGTTTGAGACTAATGAAATATTAAATATCCTTCCGGCAAAAAGTTATGAAACAAAATGTTGGGGGAAAATTAATTCCACTTATGCAACAACAGGTATAGTAGCGACAGCTGACAATCAAACCGGACAGTATAATTCAACTAATATAGGACAGGCAGATACTTCGAGCGCTTATGCGCATATTGAGAACGGAACAAGCGTAATTGAAACTATGCCTGCCGGCGACAAACTTTTCCTGCTTGATTATTATGATATAAATAATACTGCATATGGCTTTGGCGATAACGGACTCGTGTATGCGAATAAAGTAATGGAGGATCAGAGTTGGAGTTTTAATTCAATCACTTATCCTGGTTACGTGGATAGAAATAATAATGGGAAAATAACCGCTAATTATTTGGAATTTTTAGGAGATTTATCCTCACTTTATTGGCTTCGTCCGGCTGGGCGTGACGATAGAGCATATTCAAACGCTTTACGCGTTGATATAACTGGTTACGTCGGTAATGGCGCTGTGAGCAGTGTTCACGGCGTGCGACCTGCATTTAACTTTGATCCTCAAAACGTGATTTATGCGACTGCATCTTCAATACCGACAATCGGTAGCGGTTTTGCATCTGTTTCAACGTTATCTCCGGATAGCGATAAACCTGCATATAAAGTGTATATAAAGGCAGCGGATTACGTTAATTACAATGAGCATATGTCAGACGCTCCAATAGTATCCGCTACAGACGGCAATGTAACTGTAACTAAATCAGGAGCAAGCGGTAGCGCGGTAATCTTGCTTGCAGATAAATCGGGGAGCGGAAACGTCATTTATCAAGCGACGGCAACGTTCAGTGGCAGTGTAGCAACGGCTACTTTGCCTAGCGGAATAAATGCAAGCGATTTTTCCGTTACAGTGTTGTTTGCGGATAGGATAAATGGTCAAGAATATTCTGAAAGTATTAAGGGAAGTTACACGGTTACTTCTCCGTTATCTATTCCAAAATCAATTTCGGTTGACTATAACGGAAAAGTTCAAACGTTGGATACGCTCAAATACGATCTTGACTGGTATAATTCGCTTTATGACGATTCAAGCGCAGTACAGATAAAATATTTTAATTCAGAGGGTAGAGAATTGTCCATAGATAATTTGCCTAAGAACGCAGACACGTATGAAATCGAATTTACTATCTTGATGCCTGAATATTACGTTTGGGGAGATTCCACAGGGGGTAGCGACGTTACTCGCAAAATAGACTTTGAGATAAAGCAAATAACGATACAATATCCGTCAATCACGGGAGCAAATAGTAAGCCGTATATTGGAGGGAATGACGTAAGATTTCAGTTGTCCGACGACTTTGACCCCAACGTAATAAATTTAGAATGGAAAGAGAGTTATGATGGAGTAAGTATAAATACAACGGGAGCGCAATATAGCGTAAGCGCAAAGACGGTAGGAACGTATGAGTTGGTGGCTACAATAAAGCCTGATCAGGCAATCAACCATAAATTTGCATCTACGCCAAAGATAGAAGTGACGGTAGAGCCGGCAAAGATAATAATAGAGAAGATAGTAGTTAGCGGAGGAGGAAATAATAGCGCGTTTAGTATATCGGAAGGAACGGCGAGCATATCGGCGGATATCTACGTTTACGTCAACGGATTGCCGTTGGGAAGCGATATAGTACCAATAACGATAATTATACCTTATGGAGGCAGAGACATTCCCGTAAGCCAACCTATAAACTTAGACGCGTCGACTTTGCCTAGTACGTCGTATCAACTGACTAATCAGCAGATAATAAACCTCGACGAGTTATTTGAGGGAAATTATACTTTTGACGTAAAGTCGGAAGATAAGAACTATACGGTTGAGTTTAAGGAAGGAAGCGTTAAGCCAACGCTTACGGTATTGCCTGCAGGACAGAGAACGAATATACTGTGGAAGTTGTATGAAGGAAATAGTGAAAGAAGCAATTACAGAACGGTAACGGAACTCAACGAAACGGGAGTAAAAAATCTTTCCAACACTTTGACGTATAGCGGAGAGCAATTTAGACTTGAAGTAGAGTTGCCTGACGGATATAACTTAGACGGCGGATGTACGGTTGAGAAGATAAGCGGACAAGGAAGTATATTAGGACAAGACGCGGGGACTTACAGAACTACGATAAAATTAGTCGAGAACGGACAAGAGTACTCAATTGAGTGGACGATAGACAAAGCAAAGTTCAATTTATCTGAAGTCAAGTGGCAATATCCAGACGGAAACTTGCCTTATACGGTAGGCGGAATAAGCGCAGTATTGGACGAAAGTAATTTGCCTGACGGACTTATAGCGCATTATACTTACTCGTCAATAAAAGGCACTTACGTTGGACAGCGGGGCGATGAAGAAGTATCCTTTGGACTTGAAGACGGCTATGGCGTAAACTACGTATTGCCGAAGAAAGGCAACGAAGAAAGCTACGATGGAGATTTTGAATGGACGTTGGAATGGAGAGTAGTAAAAGCAGTAATAGAAGCGAAGTGGATAACGCAGACAATGACAGACGACAACGGCGTAGAGTATACGGCAAGAGTGTTGGATATGAGCGGCTATCCTACGAATATAATTGCGTATAGATACTATGAAGTAAATTCAGTTAGTGAAATAACGCCTGACACTCCGTATATAACGAAAATAGAAGTTAAGGAGAATACGGTAAAGACGTATATAGCGCAAGCGGTGTTTACGTCGGACAACGGAGAAAAATACGAACTATCCGGAAGCGAATATTCAGTAGCGTTTGGAGTGGGAACGTTTGCGGAAGAGTTGCAGATCAAGATAAAAGAAGAGTTGACGTATAACGGAAGCGCGCAGAACGTAGAGATAATATTTGAAAAGGGATCTGCAAGCGCGGAAATATTTGAAATAACCTATTACGATAAGAATGGAATGACGCCATTGGCAGGCGCGCCGACAAACGTAGGGGAATACAGAGCAGAGATAAAGATAAAGGACGGAATTAGCGGATATTATTTGGCAGGTGAGAACGTAGAAGACGGAATAGCGATAATCAATTATGCAATAAAGCAAATGCAGATAGACGGAACGCAGTGGAATACTAACCATAATCCGCCGTCGTTGATAGTGACGTCGAAAGAGGTCAATGGGATAAGACACGAGTACGAGGATATGGACGGTAATCCGTTGAGTTTTGGCGATTTGAAAGCAGGGAACAGTTACAGAGTAAGAGCAGTAATAACGGATAAGAACAATTACGTATTCGCTGACGGAAGTACGGAGACTGAATGGAAAGAGTTTGAAGTAAGCAAGAACGAACAACTATACGATCCTGACGATCCGAATAATCCGTATTATCCAAATGAGGATGGAGAGAATCCAAATCCAGACGATACGCAAAATCCTGATGACGACAAGAAGCCGATAGACCTAGGACAGTTCGGCGAGTTTATGAGCGAGTATTGGCAACCTATAGTTACTTTAATAAGTATACTCTTGATACTTATATTTACAGGCAAGGGCTTGGGATATGCAAGTAAGCGTAGAAAGATAAAGAAGACGATAGAAAAGAAGTACAGCGCGTATTATGCAATAACAGGAACGGGCTTGTTTGGCTTGCCTAATATGACCTGGACTATAGTGGCAAGCATAATGGCAGGAGTAGCGGTGTTGTCGTTTATCTTTATGTTGTTGGAGAAGAGAACGTATAGCAAAGCGGAAGAGGAATTAGAGGAAGCAAAAGAAGAATTTGAACGCAACCAAAGAGAAATGGAAAACAAACGCCGAGATGATCAAATGCAAATGATGCTAATGGGAATGATGGGCGGAAACGCAAACGGCGGAGCGCAAGGCGGATATGCGTATACTCAACCTATGTTGGGAGCGGAAGATATAAGAGGAATAGTGTCAGAAACGATGACAGCAATGTTGCCGGGCGTACAACAGTTGCTACCGCAACAAGCGTCGAGTAATGACGAGCTAGTGCAGAAACTTGTTGAGCAGAATGTTCATAACGAAGAAATAATCAAGAACCTCGCTCAAGGACAGGAATTTTTAATGAAGCAAATGAGCGAACGCCCCAGAGAAGGCGTAAGCGAAGAGATATTAGAGAGGTTGTTGGAGAAACTGGCTAAACCGCAAACTGACGAGAGAGTAGTTGAAAAAGAAGTTGCAGCGACAAACATAAGCGAAGACAAGATAAATAAACTTGTGGAAGGACAGAAAGATATAATGGAAAAACTGTCTAAGCAAGAGCAAGAGAAATCGATAGACAAGACGGTAGAAAAGGAGAAGAAAGACGAGAACGCCGAAAAGATAGAAATGTTGATAAAGACGAATGAAAGTCTGATGCGTAATCAAGAGATGTTGATGAAACAAATAGTAGAGTTGACAGCAAATAGGAACAACGAAAAACAAGTTGTAGTGCCTATAATGCAACAACCTACTGAAAAAATAATAGTAGAGAAGCCTGTCCCCGTTTCCGTTGAGAAAGTGATAGAAAAGGAAGTAAAAGTAGAAGTGCCGGTTGAGGTAGAAAAGGTTGTTGAGAAAATCGTCGAAATACCTGTTCAAAAACCTGCTCCCAAGGCAAAAGTCGTCACTCCAAGACTTACGCTTGATGAAGCATATGAAAAGCTATCCGCAAAGCAGAAAAAGTTCTTTGATACGCTCAAAGATTACGCGTTGAGCAAAGATAAGTGTAAAGAGAAGAAATCGACTTACTATGTCTTGCTAGGTCAATCTTCCGTCAATCCGCTTGTGAAGCTTACGATAAAGAAAGACACAACGGTAGCTCTCTTTAAGATGGAAGACGAGTTTATGAAAGACATTCGTCGCAACGCAAGTAATGACGGCGCAAAGATAAAAGTCAAAGAGACGGAAGTAGTCATAGCGGACGTACAAGCAATGA
>CAMWIL010000045.1 GCA_947174325.1 uncultured Clostridia bacterium | reverse complement strand
GATCTAGACTTTCCATTTGGATAAACGACGAATTCGTAATTGCGCCTGAAGTAAATTCCGCTATCACCACCGGATCTGCTTCTATCTCCGGTAGCTATACGTACGATCAAGCTTATGATTTGGCAGTAAGAATTCAATCGGGTTCTTTCCCGTTGGTATTGAAATTGGAGGAAAGCAATTCCTTGACGGCTACATTAGGTAGTTCTGCGATCAGGGCAGGTCTTATCTCCGGTATCGTAGGTCTTGTTCTTATATTTATCTATTTGATAGTTATGTATAGACTTATGGGACTTGCGGCAAGCCTTTCGCTTTGGTACTATTCATTGACGTATTTGTTCTTCTTGTCGATTTTCCCATGGGTACAGCTTACGCTTTCCGGTATCGCCGGCGTATTGCTTTCGATAGGTATGGCGGTAGACGCAAACGTAATTATATTCGAACGTATCAAAGAAGAATATTCAAGCGGTAAGACGATGCGCACGGCGGTAACTACCGGCTTTAAACGTTCGCTTGGAGCAATATTGGACGGTAACATCACCACGATCATAGGCGCGTTAGTATTGATCATCGTAGGCGCTTCGACAATAAAGAGTTTTGGTATCACGTTGTTGATAGGTATATTGCTTTCTTTGATCGCGTCGCTTTTGTTGATGAGATTGATATTGAGATGTATACTTGTGTTTAATGACGAAAGCAAGGCAAAGCATTTCGGACTAAAAAGAGAAGTAATTGAGGATGAAGAAAACGAGTCGCCTCAAACGGAAGACGAGTCGGACGAAATGCCTTCCAAAGTCAACACTAATAAGGGAGGTGCTGTAAGATGAAAATGCCAAAGAAAGCAAGAATAGTTGAAAAGCACGGAATTTGGGCGATAGCTCCCGTATTGATCTTCCTTATAGCAGTAATTGTATTCACGTCTTTTGCGGTAATCAATAAAGATATGTCAAAGGGTATGAATATAGGTATCGATTTCGCGGGCGGTTCTATATTGACGGTAGAACTCGGATCTGATATTTTGAACGACAACGATAAATATGACGAACATTTCAATTATATCGAAAGCGTATTGACGAGCGAGGAAATAGCAAAAGAAGTCGTTGCATACGCAAAAGAGAACTATAACATTGACATTCCCGAGAGTTCCGCGGTAGCGTCGATAAGTTACGTTCAGACGTCGGGTAGCGATACGGATATGTCGTTGATAATCAAGTATGACAATATATCTTCGGCGTACGATACTAAGAATAATGATATAACTACGCAAAGAAATAAGATACTTGAAAATCAAATTAGAAGTTATTATGACACTAATTTCCAAGACAGCGGTATCACGGTAAGCACTTCGTATATCGGAGCGACTGCATCTGCATCTCTTATCAAGACGGCGTTGCTTGCAGTGGGTATAACGATGGTCCTTATTCTTATCTATATTATGTTTAGATTTGAAATATGGAGCGGAATTTCCGCAATCGTTGCGCTTATTCATGACGTTGCAATGATGGTGTTCTTGGTCATCATATTCAGAATACAAGTCAATAGCGCGTTTATTGCGGCGTTGATCACGATCGTATCTTACTCGATCAACAACACTATCGTAGTATTTGACAGAGTTAGAGAGAACAAGAAAAAGGCTATGGGCACGGCAAAGAGCGCAATCTTGGATAATAATTTGATAGTTAATACTTCTATTATGCAGACTCTTGTAAGATCTATCAACTCAACTATAACGACTATGGTCGCGATTACGTTGTTTGCTATTATAGGAACGGCTTCCGTAAGAGAATTTGCATTGCCGGTAATATTCGGTTTGCTTGCAGGTTTCTATTCTTCGTTGGTAATTGCGCCTTCGCTTTACTGCTTGATGAAAAATGCGGCAGACAAGAGGAAAGCAATCAAGAAAAACATTATCAAGAAAGACAAGCCAAAATACGCAGGCGCGAAAAATTAATAACTAATTTATGAGTTTAAAAGTATCCATCGTCTTTTCGGTGGATATTTTTTTTAAATAAATCTATATAAATGCGCTTAAATTATTGAGTCTGGCAATGAAAATATTGTATACTTAACATATAGAAATTTTGATAGGACGTTATGGAGAAAGAGCAGTCGGAATTGTTGGCAAAAGAGTTTGCCGTGGATAAAAAACTTATTGAAATTCTTGTGGACAGAGGTTATGACACAAGAGAGAAGTTATATGCCTTTTTCTATCCGACTTTGGATAATTTGACAGACGCGCATAAATATAAAGGATATGACGAGGTTGTCGAAAGGATAGCGGAAGCTATCAAGCGCAACGAAAAGATATTGATTTACGGCGACTATGATTGCGACGGAGTTTGCGCCACGTCTATACTATACAATTTTTTTAAGTCGCGCGGAGTAGAAGTTAATTGCTTTTTACCCAATAGACATACGGACGGTTACGGTCTTTCGATAGAAGCGTTGGAGAAACTTGCCGAGGAGTATCTCAGCGATCTGCTTATCACCGTGGATTGCGGAATTACGGCTGTAGAGGAAGTGGAATATGCGCGCGAAGTTTTGGGATTTGACGTTATAGTTACCGATCACCACGAGCGAGGCGAGGAGTTGCCTGATTGCTTGATATTTGATCCTAAATTGTCGGGAGATGATTGTTTTCGCGAACTTTGCGGAGCGGGAGTGGCATTGAGAATAGTTGAGGGAATAGGCGGTATCGAGGAAATGAAAAAATATCTCGATATAGCGGCTATCGCTACGGTTGCCGACGTTGTATCGCTTACGGGTGACAACAGGATTATCACGCATTCGGGATTGAAAGCGATAAATTCGTTTAATGCGCGTAGAGGGATCAAAATGCTCGTAAAGAGTTGTATTGAAGGAGAAGTTGCGGCATTTGATATTGCTTTCAAGATTGCGCCTAGAATAAATTCTTTAGGTAGATTGAGCGATGCGAACGACGTACTTGATCTTTTTTGTACAGAAGACAATTTTTTGCTCGAAAACGTAGTCAAGGAACTCAATGACAGCAATGCAAAGCGTATGGAGTTGACAAACGACTTGACAGAACATTGTTTTGAAATGCTGAAAAAATATGATTTTGAGGAAAATGCGGTAATAGTTTTGTATAATGCCTATTGGGATGACGGCATAATAGGAATAGTCGCGTCAAGAATTACCGAAACTTTCCACCGACCGACGATACTATTGACTAGAAGCGGAGAAGTATTTAAGGGGAGCGGAAGGAGTATAAAGGGTTTGAATATTTACAAATATGTATCTCAGTGTTCCGATCTTTTAGTAAAATTCGGCGGACACACGATGGCGTGCGGCTTGTCGATCAATGAAAAAGATATAAATGAATTTGTAAAACGGCTAAATGGTTTGATCAAAGCAGATTATAATATGAACTACTTTGTCCCTAAGAGAGCGTATGATTTGGATATGGCAAACGTGGAGAGCGCTATGGATATGGCGAGAGGCTTGAAGATGTTGGAGCCGTGCGGAGAAGGAAATCCGAGAATTAAGTTTAAAGAAAGCGTAAAGAGTAAAGATTTTAAACAAATGGGCAGCACCTCGCACATTATCTGCCGAGATGCCAACAAGGAAACCATACTGTTCGGCGGATTGAAATACAAAGAATTTTTGTCCCAAAACGTGCAAAAAGATTTGTATTATAATTTGTCTCTTCAAACCTATAAGGACAGAGTGTTTGCGCAAGCAAAAGTCAATGCGATAGAGTGTGATTCAGTTGAAGAACAGGGCGATCATTCTTCTTATCTCATGACGGGCTTTTTCAGCGGAGAAGAGTACGGGGGCGAAGTGGATATTCAAGGCGCGATAGAGCTTGGAAACAATCTTTATTCCACTTGCTATATTGCCTACGATATAGACACATACAAGACATTTTTGCAGAAATATAATGAAAAATTCGGCGATATAGTTACTCAAAACAGATGCGTGTCAAACACCGCTCCGATAACAAAGATAGTATTTGCTCCGACAACGCTTAAAGAGCTTGGGTATTACAAAAATATCGTTCTTTTGGACAGACCGTTGGGGTTCAAAATTTTTGAGCGTTCGGCAGGCAAGGATACAAACTTATATTATGTCCAAAACGTCAATATTTTGTCCAAATTGAAAAAGTACTTGCCGGATTATAAAAAACTGACGCAAATATTCTTATCGTTGAGGAATTTGTTGACTGAGAGAGATATTGTGGGAATTTCCGATTTGTATTATGCTATTGCAAAAATTATAGATTTGGAGTATAATGAATTTGTACTTGCGGCGGTCGTGTTTGCCGACTTGGGGATACTCAAACTATCAAGCAAATTTTATATAGATCCGACCGTTAAGACGAAATTGAGCGAGAGTAGAATTTATAGGATAATTGAGGATTGTTAGTGGAAGAGCAGAAAATCAAATTTATCAATAAAATACAAGAAAATTACAGTGAAGCGCATGCGGAAAAAATACTTAAAGCGTATTATTTTGCAAAGACTGCGCACACGGGGCAAAAAAGACAGTCGGGAGAAGATTATTTTATTCATCCCAACGCCGTAGCCGATATTCTTATAGATCTTGGACTTGATTGCGACACGGTAGTGGCGGCGCTTTTGCATGACGTGATAGAAGATACGGACGTAAGCGCTGAAGAAATATCACAGACGTTCGGTCCGATAGTATTGTCTTTGGTTCAAGGCGTAACAAAACTCGGAAAACTTAATTTTAAGTCCAAACTCGAAGAACAGGCTGAAAACCTTAGAAGAATGTTTATGGCAATGAGCAACGATATTCGAGTGATCATTATCAAACTTGCCGACAGACTTCATAATATGCGTACGCTTTCTTTTAAAGACGAAGAGGGACAGAAGAGAGTGGCGAGGGAGACGCTTGATATTTATGCGCCGATCGCCGCCCGTTTGGGTATTTCCAGCGTAAAAGGCGAGCTTGAAGACTTGTGTTTGAGATATTTATATCCTGATAGTTACTATTATATAGCCGAAAAAGTAGCGCAGACAAAACTCGAAAGACAGGAGATAGTCAAGCATATTTCCGATGAACTTCACGAAATGTTGGAAGAGTTGGAAATAAAGGGAGAGGTAAACGGCAGACCTAAGCATTTTTATAGCATTTATAGAAAACTCAATAAGGGCAAGCCGTTTGAACAGATATACGATTTGATTGCTTTGAGAGTGATAGTCGACAACGTAAAGGACTGTTATGCGGTATTAGGTTCTATCCATACAAAATGGAAGCCGTTGCCGGGTAGATTTAAGGACTATATTTCCGTTCCTAAGGCAAATTTGTATCAGTCTTTGCACACTACGGTTTTGACTTCTTACGGAGCGCCTTTTGAAATACAGATACGAACGCATGAAATGCACAAGATAGCGGAATACGGTATTGCGGCGCATTGGAAGTATAAACAGGGCAACAACACAGATACGTCAAAAATAGACGACGATAAATTGGCGTGGATAAGAAACGTAATGCAACTTCAAGAGGAAGCAAGCGATTCGCAGGAGTATTTGGATATGCTCAAAGTCGACTTGTATTCCGATCAAGTGTTCGTGTTTACGCCCAAAGGCGACGTGTTCAATCTTCCCAACGGTTCGACAGGCGTGGACTTTGCTTACGCAATACACAGCAAAGTAGGTGAGAGGTGCGGAGGCATCAAAGTCAATTCGCGAATTATGCCTGTCAGTACAAAACTCAACAACGGCGACGTCGTCGAGGTCATTACGTCAAATACCAAAGGACCTTCGCGGGATTGGCTTAAATTTGTCATCACGCCGGGCGCAAAGAGCAAGATACGTTCTTTCTTTAAGAAAGAAATGCGGGAAGAAAATGAAAAACGCGGTCGTGAAATTATAGAAAAAGAGGCGAAGCACCGCGGCTACGCTTTAAACGATTTGTTGGCGACGGAAAGCTGGAATAAATTTATCCATCAAAAATACGGACTGAATACTTCCGAGGAAGTACTTGCTATGGTCGGTTATGGCGAGTTGACGTCTTTGCAAGTGATAAATAAGCTTGTCGAATTGTATAAGGCGGAACATATTCACGACGCGCAAACAATAGATTCTTTGACTAAAAAACCGTCTGTACGTAAACAGCAAGGCGGCGTAATAATCAAAGGCGAACACGGATTGAAGTATAGATTTTCGCAATGCTGTTCGCCGTTGCCGGGCGACGATATACTAGGATATATATCGCGAAACGGCGGCGTTGTGATACATAGAACGGACTGTCCGAACTGCAAGAGTTTTGAGCCTGAAAGGATAATAGAGACTGAATGGTCGATATCGGAAGACGAGAAATTTATCGCGCATCTTGTCATTTCGGCGTTTGACAGAACGGGGCTTGTCATTGAAGTCGCGACTCTTATCACAAATATGAAGGTGGCAATGACTAGTATTTCCGCTAAGTCCGAAAAGAATAATATGGCGACTATAAAAGTTTCGGTTGAAGTGACCAATACGAATATGCTTGAAATACTTATGAATAAGATTACTCAATCTATCAAAGGTATTAGGGAAATAAAGAGAGCGTCAAAGAACGTGAAGAGTAAAGAATGAGAGCAATAGTACAAAGAGTAAATTATGCAAAACTTACCGTTGAGGGACAACTGATATCCCAAATAGGAGAAGGCTATTTGGTGTTGGTTGGCTATACCGACGGCGATACGCAGGACGTTTGTCAATATATCGTCGATAGAGTCATCGGTATGAGGATTTTTAAGGACGAAAACGATAAACTCAATAAAACGCTTGGCGACATAGGCGGAGAGGTAATGGTCGTATCCAACTTTACTCTGTATGGCAACGCGTTCAGCGGAAGACGTCCCGACTTTTCAAAATCAGCTAAATTCGATACGGCAAAACCGCTCTATGATTTTACGGTAGAAGAATTCAAACGCAGGCTAGGGAAAGTCGCTACCGGAGTTTTTGGAGCGCATATGCATATAGAGATGTCAAACGACGGTCCTATTACTATGGTTTTGGAGAAGTAAACGGACAAGCGTTTTGACGTAAAGTAAAGGAAAAGTAACGATGACAATTAAGAATTTTGTTTTAGGGCTTTTGAGCAACAATACGTATTTGGCTATAAACGAGACGAATAAGACGTGCTTTTTGGTAGATCCGTCTACGCCCAGTAAGGAAGTTGCCGAATATATCGAAACAAACGGTTTGAAACTTGATGGGATATTGCTTACGCACGGACATTTTGACCATATCGGCGGAGTAAAGTTTTTTAAGGATAAATTCGGCGCAAAAGTGTATATGCACGAAGAAGACGTTGATTTTATAGGCAATCCTTTGAAAATAAGCAGAAGATACGACAAGTTTACCGTTGACGTTTTGGTAGGCGACGGCGATGAATTGGAATTGTGCGGAAGCAAGATAAAGGTATTGCATACGCCGGGACATTCGCTTGGCGGAGTATGTTATATATTGGACAACGTCATTTTTTGCGGAGATACGATTTTTGATCGCAGTTATGGCAGAACCGATCTGCGAGGCGGGAATTTCTGCCAGTTGTATGAGTCAATAAAAAAGATACTGGATATTCAAGGTTGCTATACCTTGCTTTGCGGACACGGCGCGCCGACTACGTCCGAATTAGAGCGGGCGCATAATCCTATTTTTGGAGACGGTTATTGATCATATGATAGAGATTAGATTCCAAACCAACGTTGAGGAATTCGACAACGACTACATGGATATAGTACGCGCCTTTTCTCCTCATATAAAGATAAGCGAAGACGGCGAGTTGTTGAAGCTTACTCTTGAAAAGAAAAATTTATATGAATATTCTGCGCAAGTGGAGTTTAGAGGAATTATTTCAGAGCATAATTTTTTACTGGAAAAAGAATTTTTGGAAGCGGAAGGATCACCGTATTTTGAAGTTAAGCACAGGGCTCAAATCAAAAGACACAGTAAAGTTGCTTTATATAGATTTTTATCCGAGATTTCAAAAGTAGCGTTGCCGTACGGTTCGCTGACCGGTATCCGTCCTACAAAACTATATCACGAAGCGGTGGAAAAGGGGATGGACGCGGATAAGTACTTTCTCGACGTATTGGACGTTTCGCCGCAAAAGACGTCGCTTATCAAGTCGATCGTCGAAAATCAAGCTAAGTATTACAACGTAGGGAAGAATGAAGTTGACGTTTTTGTCAACATTCCCATATGTGTCTCGCGTTGCGTATATTGTTCTTTTATATCAGCTCAGTTGGGTAAGATAAAGAAGTTTGTCAATCCGTACTGCGATCTTTTGATTAAGGAACTTCAATGTACTTTGCAAATAATAAAAGACGAGGGCTTAAAAGTTAGAAGCGTATACGTTGGCGGAGGAACGCCGACTTCACTTGACGACGTTAACTTTGAAAGAGTTATAAAAGCGTGCGCTTTGGATTGCCAAGAATTTACGGTAGAAGCGGGTAGACCGGATACTATTACCAGAGCTAAATTAGATATAATGGCTAAATACGGCGTAAATCGTATTTCCGTCAATCCACAGACTTTCAATCAAAAAACTTTGGATATTATTGGCAGAAGTCACAGCGTGGAAGAAATTTATTCCGTATATAAAATGGCAAGAGAATACGACTTCGATATAAATATGGATCTTATTGCAATGCTACCGGAAGAAAGCGTTGAGGATTTCAAATATTCGGTAGATCAAGCTATTTCTCTTCAACCTGATAATATCACGGTACATACGCTGGCAATAAAAAAGGGCTCTGCGTTAAAGGTTGACGGATATGAAAGCGACTCGTGGGAAAAAGCGAATAATATGGTCGATTACGCTTACGAGAGACTGATAAAATCGGGATATTCGCCCTATTATATGTATAAGCAAAAATATATGTCGGGAAATCTGGAAAACGTCGGATATTGTAAAAAGGAAAAGGCTTGTATTTACAATATTGATATAATGGAAGAGATTTCGAGCATCATTGCCAACGGGGCGGGCGGTATATCCAAAAGAATATTCGGCGAAGGCAGGATCAAGCGTCTTGCCGATCCCAAAGGCATAGACGTATATTTGCAGCGCGCGGATAAGTTGTTGACAGACAAGAAAAAGTTCTTTGAACACTGTTCAAAACAATAAAAATAGAGCGTTGAGAAAATTGAATTTTGTATAAATTTAACAAAAATACGGGGTATGTGTCGAATAGTGAAAAACACTTAACGACAGGGAAAATATTTTGCCGTATTTTATCTTAAACGCTTGCTAATAAAATTAATTTGTGATAATATAAATGTATTCTAACGTGGCTAGGTTTGGCAAAGACTCCGATGTCTTACTTGGCTAGCGCTAAATCAATTTTCCAAAGAAGGAGGCTAAACAATGGAAATTATCAACGTAAAGGAAATGACGAAGCAAGAAGTTATGGCAAGTTTTGCTAAGCACGAAGGCGACACTGGTTCTCCGGAAGTGCAGATCGCGCTCTTGACGCAGAGAATACTTCAACTCAACGATCACTTCGCAGAGCACAAAAACGACTTCCATTCAAGAAGAGGTTTGTTGCAGATGGTAGGTAAGAGAAGAAGTATGTTGAAGTACCTAAAAGATACGGACATTGAGCGTTATCGTGAATTGATCGCTAAACTCGGCATCAGAAAGTAAAAAAATTGGGGCGTCATTCGACACCCCTTTTTTGAATTCATTTGCGTTAATTCAAATCGATTAAATTACTAATTATTGGAGGTTAGTTTGATGATAGAAAGAAAAATTTTTACTACCACGATAGGCGGAAGAGATGTCAGCATCGAGACAGGCGCTTATTGCGGACTCAGCAACGGTAGCTGTATTGTAAGATGCGGAGATACCGCAGTTATGGTAAACGTTACTATGGCAAAAACTCCCAGAGACGGAATAGATTTCTTCCCGCTCGGAGTAGATTATGAAGAAAAAATGTACGCTGTCGGCAAGATTCCGGGGGGATTCAAGAAGCGTGAGGGACGCGCTAGCGACAAAGCTATCTTGACGTCAAGACTTATTGACAGACCGCTTCGTCCGCTTTTCCCGAAAGGCTTTTTCAATGACGTTGCAGTGGTTGCTACCGCATTGTCGGTAGATCCTGATATCCCGCCTGAGGTTTATGCGATGATAGGTAGTTCGGTTGCTTTGAGCATTTCCGATATCCCGTTTGCAGGACCCACAGGATCTGTAATCGTAGGTTACGTTGACGGAAAATACGTTATCAATCCTAATACGGAACAAAGAGAGAAGTCAAAACTTCATCTTTCTTTGAGCGGTACGAAAGAGGCTATCCTCATGGTTGAGGCAGGAGCAAACGAACTTACCGAAGACGAGATGATCGGCGCGATTTTGTTTGGACATGAAGAAATCAAGAAAATCGTTGAGTTTATTGACGGTATTCAGGCTCAAATCGGCAAAGAGAAAGTCGTTCCCGAACTTTATCATCCGCAACCTGAAATCGAAGAGGCGGTCAAAGCGTATGCCGATAAGATGATGGACGACGTTCTTGACAACTTCAACAGACAGGATAGAGATAAGGCGGAGGACGCGCTTGATAAAGACGTATTCGCTCATTTTGCAGAGCAGTTCCCTGACGGAAAGAAAGATATTGCGGAAACTTTGTACGCAATGAAGAAAGCAAAAGTAAGAGCTAAGATTTTGGACAAAGGCGTTAGACCTGACGGAAGAAGTCTTGAAGAGATCAGACCTATTTGGTGCGAACACGGCGTTTTGTCAAGAGTTCACGGAAGCGGCGTATTTACGAGAGGACAAACTCAGGTAATGACGATTTGTACGCTCGGCAGTCTTTCGGAAGTGCAAAAACTCGAAGGTCTTGACGACGAAGTTTGCAAGAGATATATACACCATTACAATATGCCGCCGTACAGCACAGGCGAAGCAAAACCGCTTAAAAGCCCGGGCAGAAGAGAAATTGGTCACGGCGCTTTGGCAGAAAGAGCGTTGGAGCCTATGCTTCCGTCTGTTGAGGCGTTCCCGTACGCTATCCGTACGGTAAGCGAAGTTATTTCTTCCAACGGTTCTACGTCGCAAGCGTCTGTTTGCGGATCTACGTTGGCGCTTATGGATGCGGGTGTTCCTATCAAAAAGCCGGTTGCGGGCGTAGCTATGGGGCTTATCAGCAACGAGGACAAGTCTAAGATCTCCGTGCTTACGGATATTCAAGGACTTGAAGACTTCTTTGGAGATATGGACTTTAAGGTAGCAGGTACACAAGACGGTATCACCGCTATTCAAATGGATATTAAGATCAAAGGTATCAATGAAGAGATTTTGAGAAAGGCGCTTGCGCAGGCTAAGAAAGGCAGATTGTTCATTCTCGACAAGATGCTCGAAGTATTGCCGCAGCCTAAGGCTTCATTGTCGAAGTTTGCTCCGAAGATCGTATCTTTCAGCATTGATCCAAATAAGATCAAAGACGTTATCGGTAGCGGCGGTAAGGTAATCAATAAGATCATTGACGAAACAGGCGTCAAGATCGATATAGACGATTACGGCAACGTGCTTGTATCGGGCGTAGACGAGGCTATGAACGCTAAGGCTAAGAAGATCATTGACTTGATCGTCAACGATCCCGAAGTAGGCGAAGAGTTTGAAGGCACGGTTGTAAGAATAATGAACTTCGGCGCTTTCGTTGAGATCGCACCGGGTAAGGACGCTATGATCCATATTTCAAAGCTCAAAAAGGAAAGAGTAGAGAAAGTAGAAGACGTTGTTAATATCGGAGACAGAGTAAAAGTTAAAGTAACGGATATTACCGATAAGGGCGTAGCTTTAAGACTTTTGGAAGTTTTGTAATTTTCAATAAAACTTAAATATTAAGGAAGCGGTCAAACGATCGCTTCTTTTTGTATAAGAAACTTATTTTTCGCGATATCGTCGCCATAAAAAATACGGGTATTGACATGTAGATAGCAAAGTAATATAATTATATAAAATCTCACCAAGGAGGATTGCATTTTATGTTTTTCGAAGATGAGGAATTTTCTGATAAAAATTATGAGACGGAACAAGTTGACGATTTGAACGTAGATAACGAAGACTGGACGATTAATAACGGGAAATTGGAAGAATATAAGAAGCTTGACGAGGAAGAAGTTAGAGTTCCGGAAGGTGTAACGGAGATATCGCCGTATGCAATTTCGTTCAACGGAAGCGTTAGGTCAATCTTTATACCAAAATCGGTACAAAGATTGGAGAGCGATGCGATAGTTGAGTGCGATAAACTGACGCGAATATCTATTGAAAATGAAAATATAGAATTAATCGAGAGCGCTATATCCGATAATATTTCGCTTGAAGAAGTATATATAGGCGGCAAAAAAATAGATTGCTTAATAGCTAAAATCGAGCATAAGGACGAACTTTGCTTTGAAAAGTACTTAGGCGACGATAGCGAATTAGATATTTTAGACGGAATAAAGAGGATATCAGCTAAGGCGTTTGCCGATTGTAAGTCATTAGAGAGAGTATATATACCGGAGTCGGTAACAGATATATCCTTTATGGCATTTGCAAACTGCGTAAATATAAGGGAGCTTAAAGTCCCGCAATACATTGAATTTATGGGCGGAAATATTTTTTCAGGTTGGACGGAAAATCAAACTATATACGTCCCTAAGACTTTTAAAGGTTTAAAGTTTTTACAGCCCTGGCGTAGAGGGTGCAAGGCGAAGATAATTTACTATTAAAATGACTTTGTAATAAATTTTCATACGTTAATGGTAGTATAATGCGTTTTTTCGTTGCATATCTTTTTTTGAGGTGTGTATATGAAAAAGAAGTGGAAAATAACAAGCGCAGTCACAAATATCATAATAATCGTAATGCTTATAAGTCTTACAGTCGTAAGTTTTAGCGATCAGTATTCGTCATCCGTTCTGTCTAACGCAAATGACAGACCTTATTATAAGGGCAACACTGCAAGGGGCGAAGTCGCTTTGATGATAAACGTATATTGGGGTACGGAATACCTTGACGATATGCTCAAAGTATTGGATAATCACAATGCCAAATGTACTTTTTTCGTAGGCGGCAGTTGGGTAAGTAAAAATAGCGAGTATCTTAACAAAATGATCGAAAGAGGACACGAGATAGGCAATCACGGTTATTTTCACAAGGATCATGCAAATTTGAATTATGCGCAGAACGAAAGCGAGATAAAATCCAATAACGTTCTTGTCAACGGTTTGACGGGGTATAATATGACGCTTTTTGCGCCTCCGTCGGGAAGCTTCAACGATACTACGCTCAAAGTAGCCGCTGATCTTGGAATGCAAACCATAATGTGGAGCCGTGATACTATCGATTGGCGAGATAAGGATAGTTCTTTGGTATTCAGCAGAGCGACGAATAAAGTGACGGCAGGAGATATGATACTTATGCACCCAACCGCGCATACGTTGGCGGCTCTTGGAGATATCTTGACTTTTTATGAAGAAAACGCTCTTACGCCCGTGACTGTTTCGCAAATAATAAAGCAGGAAATAATTTAATATGAAATTTAAGTTTATTGTCGGAAAAAGTCGGCAATAAATTTTACAATCAAGAGATTTCAAATAATAATATACTTTACTACGGTAATTAATTATTGTAGACTATTATTGCATAGAAAATATTGCATTGAGAGGATTTATGAACAAAATTTATAGA
>CAMWIL010000044.1 GCA_947174325.1 uncultured Clostridia bacterium | reverse complement strand
AATATCGGATTTCCGTCTTCGTCAAATTTAAAGCTGTCTATTATATCGGTCGACGGCTCTTCGTCATACGATCCCGTTCCGTCTTGCTGTCCGTTGAGTTTGAGATACAAGTCGTTGAAAAACTCGCCAATGTTCCCAAGTAAATTTTTTCCGCTCCAATAAGCGTAAATCTTTTTCCATTCGACAAGGTAACCGTCGTTGAGAGCGTGCAGCTTACTCACTTCTTCTCGGTCTTCATAGGAGACTAGATGCGAAAACTCGTCTATCACGTCAAAATAGGCGCAGTATTTGAGATAGTCGTCACCGCTGTTGAGCAATGCGTAAATACCCACGACGTTTGCTTCGTCTTCTCTCATAACGCCCTTTGAGTGAGCAAATTCGTGCGCTATGGTAGAACACCGCTCTACTATCGGCATATCCTTGTTATACCCCGGCTCTACCGTGGGAAGAAACGTAATGCCTGCGATATGACATTGCGCCATTATTTCGCTGCACGTCACGGGCTTGGCTTTTGGCGTATATTTGTAGTAATATTTATCCGTCAGTACCGCATCTATCGCCGATCGAATTTTTTCGTTCAATTCTTTTTCGCTATACGGACAAACTACCGCGCCGTCGTCGTCTTTTTCAAGTCTGTCGTAAATCGAATTATAATCGTCTACCAAAGCGATATAAGTTTGCAAAGCAAATTCTTCGTCTACGTCTCCTTCGTACGCGTTCACGGGAGCTGTAATTCTGTTATAAGCAAAGCCTGCCGAGAAAACGTATAAATTTAGTACGCAAACGGCTGTCAAAACAAGCCCGAGCATAACGCGCCTTGACTCGACTTTTTTCTTCTTGCAAAAAAGTACGATAGACGATATCACGCATCCTATTACGCATAAAACTGCCAACGCCGAGAGCAATTCAAATACGTTGAAGGGCGCAACGGAAAATACCCTGCCTGCCAACGCCTGATAAGCGTTGACTAAATATCTGCAGACAAATTCGCAGACGGCGGTATTTGTCCTCAATATCAACATAAAAATCAATATTCCGACCATGACAATAACCGCAATAAGCAAGTTTCTCGTTGGCTTTGACATCGCCTTTTTCTCTTTCATGAATAAATTATAACACGACGGCGAATGGACTTGCAACATCAACTTGTAACATAGCAAATTTTGTCAGCGTAATATGTAGTGGCTTAAAAGCCGATTTCCATCACTAAGGAGAAAAATTTATGTTCTGTAACAATGGATTATGTTCCAACAATAGCACAAACTTCAACAACAATTGCGGATGCTGCAACAATTGCGGTAATAACTCCTGCGGATGTAATTCTTGCAACAATTCTTGCGGATGCAATTCACGCAACAACTCGTGCGGATGTTCGCGATCCAACTTTGGTTGCGGTTGGTACTGCTGCCCCAACTCGATGCGATTGACAATGCCGGTAATTCCGCCTACGACTCCGCCGATCGCCACCGTCAATCTCGGGCATTTTAATACTGCCGGCGCGCCGGCAATCGGCGCAAACGCCGTAATACCGTTGACGCTTGCAAGACAGGTCGGAACGGATATAACGTCGAGCGGAACGGGCGCGTTGCTTCAACCGGGTACGTACGAAATAGACTTTGCCCTCACCGGCGCGTCTGCGACCACGGGTACGACAACTGTCGGCGCTCAACTCAACGGCGTCAATCTTCCGGCATTTTCGCAATCCACAAACGTTGCGACGGAAAACGCTTTGTATAATCTCTCCGGCGTAGGCACTTTGTCCGTAACGACCCCGAACAGCATTCTCAATTTGGTCAACCTCGGCGCGAACTCTCAGAATTTTACAGACGTCAATCTCGTTGTAAGAAAAATAGCGTAACGCCGTTTGATCTCAATGCGAGCAATGAGAGCGCAATAGCGCTCCCATTGTCTTGCACCTTTATCTTACATTTCGATAAGATAACGCTTATATAACTGTTTGCTTAAAGCAAAATACACAATACTCCGCCTTTGCCTTCGTTGACTATCCTAGTGACAGTTCTGCGCAGTTTACCGCGTACGTCTTCAGGCATTGCCATAAGTTTGTTGTTCAAGCCCTCTTTGGCTATGACGTTAAGGCTCTTGCCGAACATATTCGTATTCCAAATTCCTTGACCGTCTTCGCCAAATTCCTCAAGCCATGCTTTTAGGCTGTTTTCGTTTTGCATATCGGTATTGATAACGGGATTGACTTCCGTCTCTACGTCTACTCTCATAATGTGCATAGCCGGAGCGGACGCTTTCAATTTGATACCGTATCTAGAGCCCTTTCTGACGATCTGCGGATTTTGAAGCTGCATATCCTCAAGCGACGGCGTAACTACTCCGTAACCGTAGTTTTCCACGTCGGCAAGCGCTTGCTTGATCTTGTTGTATTGATTTCTTGCTTGCGCGAACTCTTTGATATAAGTTACAAGTTGACATTCGTCCTCTATCTCCATACCGCATTGCTCGGACAATACGCGATAGAAAAGTTGCGGCTTCGGCGTTACGTTGAGTATACAAGTTCCCTTGCCGTAGTCTACGCTAGTCGTGCAATCTTTGAGCAAATACTCGTCTTCGTCGAATATTCCGCCAAGACGCTTATAATCGCCCATAACCTGCATATCCTTTGCAACTTCGCATACCTTTTCTATAATGTGCGAAATGATCTCGCTTGTTCTTGGCAAAGCCTGCATCCAACTCGGCATAGCGACGTCTACCATTCTAAGCGGGAATTGCATAAGTACAGTCTCAAGCATATCTGCCATATCTTGCGCCGTCATCTCCTGAATGTTTTTGAGCATAACGGGTATGCCGTACTCGCTAGAAAGCTCGTCGCGCAATCTTATCGAATCGCTGTCTTGCGGATGCTTTGAGTTGAGCAAAAGCACGAAAGGCTTATTGAGTTCTTTCATCTCTCTTACTACTCTTCTCTCAGCGGTGAGATAACCCTCTCTTGGCAAATCGAGAATCGATCCGTCCGTAGACACAAGTACGCCGATAGTCGAATGGTCCGTGATGACCTTGCTCGTACCGTACTCTGCCGCCTCGCTGAAAGGCATCTGTTCGTCGCTCCAAGGCGTGTTGACAAGTCTGTCGGTATCGCCCTCTTCAAAGCCTTGCGCCCCCTCGAATGGGTAACCTACGCAGTCTACAAGTCTGAGTTTAGCCGTGCAGTTAGGCGCAAGTTCTACGTCAACTCCTCCGTCCGGCACAAACTTGGGTTGCGTAGTCATAATGGTCTTTCCGTCTGCCGATTGTGGTAACTCGTCGACGATCCTCTCTTTGTGATAACCGTCTTGCAGATTAGGCAAAACCATTGTTTGCATAAACCTTGTGATAAAAGTGGATTTACCACTTCTTACAGGTCCAACGACTCCTATATAGATATTTCCCTCCGTTCTTGTCGAAATATCTTGATAAAGGTCAAATTTTTCCATAAACTCCTCCACTTTTTTGTTCGATAAAGTATATTATCCCAGTACGCAAGATATACCAACTTTTTTTATTTTTTATTTGAAAGCAAGATCATACCGCCAAGCCTAAACGTATATTTTTATCATTTTACCTATCAACTGCCATATATTCTTTATAATTCTTTTACTCTAAAAAATGATATTTATCTAACTTAAAAACGCGCCTGCTTTACAGACGCGTTCTATTAAAGTCGTTTCGCGGTGAAATTAAAATCTAATCAGCCACATTTTCAATATAATATCAATCGCATATATTGCCTTTATTCTAATATTATTTTGTTTTGTTTTCCATTATCGATTTAGAAAAAAGCGAAGTAGTTTTCATCATTATTATAAAAGTTCCTATAAGGACGCTTGCAGTTATAACGATAATTGGAGATGCGTAACCCAAAAGAACGAGTTCTTCTATCCAAAGATTTTTGAACACTCCGCCTACCATCAATTTCAAAAACGACCGTCCTAGCATTATTGCGGCTATTTTGCTTAAAATAAGACCTATCACGATTTCTAATAATACCACTGTAAAAATTTGAACAAAAATTACAGTCGCAATACTTCTCTTGCCAAAGCCAATTGACCTTAAAATATTATAAGACTTATCCTTTGCCGATACTAAATATCCAAAAGATACTAAACCGAGCGCAAGCATACCGATGATCGATAGCAAAGTTACAGGTAGCAACAAAAAGTATTTATATGTCCGAATAAAAACGTGAAAGTCAACGATTGCCTTCGTAGTTTGAGTAAAAACTCTTTCCGACATATCAGTACTATACTCATCTACGCACAAAGTCTGGCAGTCGTTTTCCATTTTAACGAAAAACGAATAAGCATTTTTCACGTCTTTGAGATTAAAAAACATTCCGTTTGCCTCAAATCTATAGTCTTCGTCAAAAACGACGTCATTGACGTAATCATTTCGCGAAAAAACAACTGAATTCTCCATACCGTTCTTTTCCAGCACGCCCTTTATCAAAAATTTGCCTGTAAAGTTTTCTTTGAAATTCTCCGCGCTGTACGCTCTTTTTCCTATACTGATATTTACTATATCGCCTACTTTTGCGTCAGTATATTTAATAATATTAGCCCCGACGTATATTTCTCCGTCATTGAGAGTCGTAAATTCCTTGGCATATATTGAATATTCGTCATATCCGTAAGGCTCAAACAATTTCTCTTGCAAATTCACACTCATAGGTTTCGTAAATCTAGAATCACCAACGAAAATATCCGGGTTGGATAAAAATACATATTCCGCTCCTTCCCCAAAAAATGCGCATTCTCCAAGCCAATTGGCGGCAACTATATATTGCTTTTCATCTGCGCTCAAATTCTCAAAATCGTTGAGATATACGCCTTCGTCAAAGATACCGCATATTTCAAAATTGCAAAAACGCTCTTTTTCAAACAACGCATAGTTTGAAGTAAAAATATAAAAATTCTTCCCGACCAACGATTGCAAATCACCGTATGCAAAATCCGAGCCGCATTCCAAAAGGCATTGAGCGAAATATGACGGAAGCATAATCTGATTAGGCGCTTTTGGGAAATCTCCGCATATGACGTCCACGTCCGCCCCGACTTCCTTGTCGTATATGACAAAATTTCTTATAAATGCGTCCTTAAATTCCAAAGGATTTCCTTGATCAAAATAATAATCGTGCACGTTTATAGTCTTTAGTTTATAAATCAAAGAAAACTTCTCGCTTCCTTTATCGTAATAATCGATCAAAGCGTCTCGATCTATATATAAACTTCCGTCTATTTCGTCTTGAAACAACACCAATTCAGCTTTTACGTTTTTATTTTCGGCGATATCTAAATTACGCGCCAACAGTAAATTGAAATCGCCTATAAACAACGTAAGCGAAATCACACTCATTATACATAACGCTACGAAAGCGATTATAGATGCAATACTCTTTACTTTATTTTTTTCAAATCCCCAATAAGCAAGTTTTGCAAGCGACTTAAAAGAAAGCTTACTCTTTTTATTTAAAAACCCTGAAGTGTTTTTATCGCTTTCCTGCGCCGGCGCGTCGCAAAACACTATCTCTCCGTCAACGAGTTCTATAGTATAATCGCCGTATTTTTTGTTGTATTTTTCATTATGGCTTACAACTACAACCAATCTGTCTTTGGAGATTTCTTTGAGTAGCTCCATTATAATTTCGCCGTTTTTGCTGTCAAGATTTCCGGTAGGCTCATCGGCAAAAATCATAGCCCCCGTCTTTGCCAAAGCTCTGGCTATCGCTACTCTCTGCTTTTCTCCGCCTGATAATTTAGCCGTTTTTTTATCAATATAATCTTCGTCTATCCTGACTTTTTCAAGCAATTTCTTTACAGTTTCTAAAGTATGGTCAATTCCGCACGCTTGCATAGCAAGTTGAATATTCTCGCCTACCGTCATATCTTCAATAAGCATATAATCTTGATAAATACTGCTACAATAGACTCTTCGATAATCTTCGGCATTTTTCCTCGTTATCTTTGCGCCGTTAAACTCTACTGTCCCGCAAGTAGGAAAATCATTTGCCGTAAGCATATTCAAGAGAGTAGTCTTTCCGCTTCCGCTCTCGCCCTTGATTATTACTAGACCGTTTTGCGGAAAGACTACGTCAATATTTGCCAAAGCAACTTTATTCTTAAATTCTTTACTTAAATTAGTTAGTTTTAACATAATTAATCTTGATACTCTTTTCCCTTTGCTTTACATATCTATTATAACATATTAAAATATTTTTTCAATAGGTAATACTAAATTTATACACTAATCTGAAAGCATCTTTGTCTGATTTTCGATCACTTCACTATTAGCATAAAATTATTAATAATTAAGTACTAAGAATATGATTCTAAAAATCAATACCGATAAAAAAATCGCCGCCGTACTTTTAACATACGGCGGCTCGCTATTTTATAAATTATTTTTCTATTCTTTATCGTCTGTTATGCCCAAACTCTGCTTATACATATCTACGGAACTCAAAATATCCTTATGCGAAGCTTTATTGGAATACTTGTCGATCTCGACAATGTTTTTTACGTCATGATGCAAGGACAACGCGCCGTTCAAACAACCGCCGTCGCAAGCCATTCCCTCAAAAAAGTTGGCTGTGGTCTTATTGAATTTGAGTTTGAGCAAATTGGCTCTGCACTCGTCTATGCCGCTCATTGCGACAGGCTCGACTTTGCCGTCGGTAAGTTTTGCAATATCCTCGGAGATACCGCCGCACTTTGCGAATACTCTACCCATAACGGAAGCGTCGTCTATATTCATTTCTTCCTGAACGAGCAAATCGACTTTTCTTGCGTCCAACAGCGCTTGCAACTCTTCAAAAGAAATCACGCTGTCGATCGCGCCCTGCGTCTTCTCCATTCTGTATTCAAGTTTTTTACTTGTACAAGGTCCGATAAATACCGTTTTGATACCTGGATATTTTCTTTTGAGAAGCATTGCCGTTTCCACCATAGGCGAAGGCGAAGATGAGATATATTTTGCAAGTTCGGGAAAATTCTTCTCGATAAACATCACGAACGACGGACAGCAAGAAGTAGTCATCAACCCCTTTTCTTCAAATTCTTTCGCTTCTTTATAGAGCGTGATATCCGCTCCGAGCGCAGCCTCGTATACTCTGTCAAATCCAAGTTTTTTGATACCCGTGACAAGTTGACCGAACGTTGCGGGCTTAAACTGACTTGCAATAGCCGGAGCGATTATTGCGAACACTCTGCCGTTGTTTTCTTTCGCGTCTTTGAGAATATCCAAAGTTTCGATAATAAACGATTTATCTACGATCGCGCCGAAAGGACAATTGTATACGCACGCTCCGCAAGCGATACACTTATCGTTGTCGATCTTTGCTCTATCGTACTCGTCCATCGAAAGCGCTTTGACCTTGCAGCTCTTAATGCAAGGACGGGACTGCTCGATGATCGCGTCATAAGGGCAAGCTTTTGCGCAACGTCCGCACTTTATACATTTATCCATATTTATCACAGGCTTATTGTCTACGATAGTAATAGCGTCCTTCGGACAGGTCTCTTGACATTTATGTACTATACAGCCGCGACACGCCGGCGTGATATACATACCGCTGATAGGACAGGAATCGCAAGCCGCTTCGATAACTTCTACGATATTCGGATTGGACTTGTCTCCGCCCAAAGCAAGTTTGATTCTCTCTTGCACGATTGCCCTTTCCTTGTATATACAGCATCTAAAACTTGGTTTCGGACCGGGCGAAATAGACTTGGGAATATCCATATAAATCTGCGACATATCCCCATTGTCGTAAGCTTCGATAATTTGCTTTAAAACTTCATATTTGAGTACTTGCACTTTTGTATCGAATTTGCTGTTGCTCATAATTTACCTCTTATTTTATTTTTTGATCGTCTTGCAATCTATGACTTTGCCGTCGATATCTTTAAGCGTAAGAACGCCGTTATCGAGCGTAAGATAACTGTTCGTCGAGCCGTCTTTCGGCAAAGATACCGAGCCTGCGTTTGCTACTACCGTATCTCCGACTTCGGTGATAAAACCCGTGTGGAAATGCCCGTAGCACATAACGTCGCCTGCATTGACCGGCATATTGTCTTTGTTGAATTTATGTCCGTGAGTAAGCGTGATTTTCAGTCCGTCGGCAAAAATCTGCGAAAACTCGCTGAAATCGAATTCGCTTATCAAGGTATCTACTTCGCTGTCGCAGTTGCCTTTGATCACCAAAAGCCTGTCTTTGAGCGAATTGAATATATCCGCTACTTTAAGCGGCGCATAGTCTTTGGAGATCGGATTACGCGGTCCGGGATTATATATATCTCCCAAAAGAACCAACAACTCGCCCTGCTCTCTTTCAAAAGCGACTTTTACTTTTTCGGCATAGTACGCCGAACCGTGAATATCCGATGCAATAACAATTTTCATATTATATACCTATTATTAGATCAGCCGTTGATAAGCTTTTCCACGCAAGCCAATTTTACGCAGCAAGTGAGAATTTGCGTCGCTACGACGAGATCGCTGTCAGACGTAAACGTCGGCGCAATTCTCAACGTTCTGTCATTGATATCTATACCGTATGGGAAAGGCGCGCCTGCCGCCGTCAAAGTCAAGCCGGCATTCTTGCACAACTCGCAAACTTTCTTTGCGCAACCGTCCATTACGTCAAGCGTGATAAAATAGCCGCCGTTTGGATTTGTCCATTTGGCAATATCGCTGTCGCTTCCGAAAGCGTCTTCAAAAGCGTTGATAAGAGAATCGAACTTAGGTTTGATAATCTCTCTCTGCTTTGCCATAATAGCCTTGACGTTGTCCATATCTTTAAGGAAAAGGTAATGGATATATTGCCATACTTTATTGTAAGAAATCGTCTGCATCGTCAAATGTGAAAGAATATCCTTGACGTTGTTTTTACTCGTGACTATACAGCTAACTCCGCTTCCCGCTAACGTAACTTTTGACGTGGAAGCAAACTGATAGACTCTGTCGGGATTGCCCACTCTTGCGCATACTTCCATTATATTAGCCAAATTATCGGGAGTATCGGTAAGGTCGTGAACTACGTAAGCGTTATCCCAGAATATTCTGAAATCTTCCGCTTTAGCCTTCATAGACGCAAGTCTTTCGACTACCGCGTCGGAATAAGTGATACCCGTCGGATTGCTGTACTTTGGCACGCACCAAATCGCCTTAATCTCGTCGTCGTTTGCAACAAGCTGCTCGACTAGATCCATATTCGGACCTTCCTCATTCATTGGCACGTTGATCATTTCTATGCCGAAATGTTCGCATATAGCAAAGTGTCTGTCATAGCCCGGTACCGGACAAAGAAACTTTACGCGTTGAGAATTCCAAGGTTTTGAGCCGAGAATTCCGAATTGCAACGCTCTTTGTATCGTATCGTACATCAAATTGAGCGAACTGCTACCGCCCACGATAACTTCGCTTTGATCTGCTCCCAACATTTGAGCAAAAAGCTTCTTCATCTCGGGAATACCGTCGAGCATACCGTAGTTGCGGTAACTCTTGGGCATATTCTCTATCCCCTCTGCCGTCAACATAGGCATTGCGATATCCAACTGTTCGTTGCAAGGCTTACCTCTTGCAATGTCTACTTTGTAGCCTTGAGCAACCAAAGAGTCGTATTCCGCTTTTTGAAGATCGTAGATCTGTTGAAGTTCTTCTTTTGATAAATGGCTGTAATTCATTGTTCACCTTCCATATCTTAATTTATTTATTTTATTTTACTTTTTATTATTCTACCATATTTAATTACGGCTTGCAACTTTTTCTCAAAAATTACGTATGCCTACCACAATTTGTCAGCTTAGGTCTGTTCGCTTTCCTTGCGATTACGGATAACCAACTTGATAGGCGTTCCTTTGAAAGTAAAGGTTTTACGCAACGTGTTTTCCAAATACCGCTCGTAAGAGAAATGCATAAGCTTTGAATCGTTGACGAAGAATACGAACGTAGGCGGTTGAGTTCCTCCCTGCGTAACGTAATACACCTTCAATCTCTTGCCGTTGTGCGACGGTGGTTCGACGGCTATTACCGCGTCGGTGATAATGTCGTTGAGAACGCCCGTGGGGACTCTTCTCTTTGATTCTTCATACGCCTGAGTAGCCATAGCCAAAATTTTATCCACTCTTTGCCCCGTCTTTGCTGAAACGTATACGGGCAAAAAGTAATCCATAAATTTGAGATCGCTTTGCATTTTCTTATTGAAAGTATTGATAGTGAACGTATCCTTTTCTACCACGTCCCACTTGTTCATAACTATCACTGAAGGCTTGCCCTGCTCATGCACGTAACCGCATATCTTTATGTCCTGTTCGCTCATTCCTTCGCTTGAATCGATCACGATAAGCGCGACGTCCGCTCTTCTTATCGCGCCCAAAGAACGCATTACGGAATATTGTTCTATCCCCTCGTCTACCGCGCTTTTCTTGCGTATGCCCGCGGTGTCTATCAAATTATACTTTCTGCCTTCCCACTCGAATGACGTGTCTATCGCGTCTCTCGTAGTGCCCGCGACGTCGCTCACGATAACGCGTTCGTAACCCAACAATTTGTTGGTAAGCGAACTCTTGCCCGCGTTTGGTTTGCCGACAATAGCGATATTTATCACGTCTTCGTCGCTTTGATCGTCCGTCTTAGGCAAATTTTCTGTAACGATATCCAACAAATCTCCTATGCCTTTGGACTGCTCTGCGGATACGCCGACCACGTCGCCTATGCCCAACGAATAAAAGTCGAAAATATGCTCCTGTTCGTTGTTGTCGAGTTTGTTGACTGCGACGGTAACGGGCTTTTTACTCGTACGCAAAAAGTCTGCGACTTCGCTGTCGTTGGCAGTAATTCCAGCTTTGCCGTCCACTACGAATATGATCGCGTCGGCTATCTCTACGGCTATCCTCGCTTGTTCTCGGATATGCCTCCACATCTTGTCCTCGCTCTTGATCTCAAGTCCGCCCGTATCTATAAGCGTGAAGCGACAACCGCACCACTCTCCGTCGCAGTACAGTCTATCCCTTGTCACGCCCTCGAAATCTTCGACGATGCTGACTTTCTTTCCCACTATTCTATTGAACAACGTAGACTTGCCGACGTTGGGTCTGCCTACTATCGCTATCAAAGGTTTCATCTTCACCTCTCGCCTTTTACAGTTTTTTTATTCTTTGTTTGCCAACTCTTCCACTATTTTGACCAAACTCTCGCCGCCGTGCGACACGATGATTTTCGTATTCAACGCCTCTTCGAGTTGAGGTATCGTATAACCGTCTAAGAATGAATCCGTAAATTCCCTGAGCATAGTAGACGGTATCAGAGTATATTTAGGCATATCGCTGACCTGTTTGATTATATCGGTGGGAGTGACCAAACCCGACACCGTTATACTTCTGCCAAAAAAGTCGTTGTAAATATCGCATATCCTTATCTTGACGTTGGGATACTTGTCCTTGAAAGTTTTACACAATCCCGTCAGTATCCCCTTAAACGACTGTCCTGTGATTATTGCCAATTCCATAGCTTTATCGCTCGGCTTGGCTTTGGAAAGCGCGTTGTCGAATGAATTGACGAATTCCGCGCAAAGTCCCACGCCGTTTTCTATCTGACAAAAATCCCCGTATTCTTTATAATCGGGCATATCCAAGCCGGCTTTGATATAAAATTCGTCGCTGCACCAACAAAAATTACCTCCGCAGTTTTTGTTGAAATCTTCCACAAGCCGTATCACTTCCCTTGACGAATTCTCATCAAACTGCTTCAAAGGATAAAGCCCGTTTCTGTGGCAAGTAAGTCCTACGGGAATGACCGCTACTGACTGCACCTGCGGATAAAGTTCTCGCAATTTAGTAAGCGTTTCGAGCAAAATTTCTCCGTCGTTTAAATCTTTACAAAGCACGATTTGCGTATGCATCACGATAGAATGAGATGCCAGAAACTTCATCTTTTCATACACCATTGCCGATTCAGGATTGCTGACCAACTTCGTCTTGACTTTTTTATCGTAGGCGTGAACGGAAATGTATAATGGAGAAAGATGGAGCTTTGCGATCCTATCGAGTTCTTTTTGTCCGATGTTGCTGAAAGTGACGTAATTGCCGCTGACAAAACTCAATCTATAATCGTCGTCCTTGACGTAAAGCGTTTCGCGCATACCCTTTGGCAACTGATCGACAAAACAGAAAACGCACTTGTTTTTGCAGCGCATAGGCTCCAACTGAACGCTCTCGTCAAGAGTCAGTCCGAGCGTCTCGTCCTCTTCCTTTTCGATCTCTATATCGACGGTATCTCCCTGCTTGGCTTTGATATTCATCGTAAAAACGTCTTGCGAATCATAATAGACGTAATCAAGGACGTCGACGATTTTTTCGCCGTTAAATCCCAAGAGTTCGTCGCCTACTTCAAGTCCCAACTCTTCGCCAATACTTCCCTTGTCTATCGCAATTATCTTAGCCATTCGTTCCTCTGCTTTGTCCTTAAATTATATAATAATATTAAGATTATGTAAAGTATTTATTCTGCAAATTCATAACTATCAAATTTTGACGCATAACAATCTTATGGAAATCTTACTCGCTTTAAGTATAACGTATTTGATATTGACGTTGATATACTCTTCCGAGCGGTTTATCATTGAAGCCGCGTTGTTCATAATAATGGGTTGCTTCTATACCGTATCTTTGCTGGCGTCAAGCAATGATTTATTTTTAACGGCGGCGGCGATATTGACTGCGATAATACTACCTCTACGCGTAAAACTTTCGTTTTTTGATATAGTCAAAGTCTGTTTGATAGCTTTTACTGCGATTTTCTGGTTGGGTACGTCGGAATTCGTAGACGGATACGCATATTCCCAACTCTTTGTCGCGTTGGGCGTAGCGCTCGCTTCTATTCTTATTTTTGCGCCGGAAAAACGTCAGATCTTGGCTTTTGCTACTATGCTCCTTTCATACGGATTGATCTATACGACAGGTTCATACATCGACTTGCAATCAACTGCGCTTTCGCTGTGCCTAACTTGGATCATACCAAGCGTTGCGAGAGAAAAGCGTTACGATTTCAGCGCGATCTCTTTGTTATATTAAATTTTCAGTGTTTGTAATCAATATAAAAGCAAAGACGGCGGAAAGCCTTGACTTTCCGCCGTCAAAATATCTATTCTAATAAAATATTAATATATTATCATTGCAATTATACGCGAACGATACTTTGTATAACGATCGGCTCATACGGCACGTCGTCATAGTAGCCTACTCTCACCGTCTTGACTTTTGAGATGTCGATAGCGACTTTGATACTTTCCTCATCTGTCAATTCTCCGAATGCGGCATACTGACCGTCAAGGAACGAGCAGTCTTCGACGCAGATAAAAAACTGCGAGGACGCGCTGTCCATAACGTTGGTTCTTGCCATAGAAAGAGTGCCGACTTTGTGAGCGATAGGATTGTTTACGCCGTTAGCCTTGAATTCGCCTTTGATGGACTTTGCATCTTTGGGGCAAAGCGACGGATCCATACCTCCGCCTTGGATCATAAAATTGGGAATGACCCTATGAAAAATCAAACCGTTGTAAAAATTTTTGTCGATCAATTTAAGAAAATTGGCAACCGTGATCGGCGCGTTCGTCTCGTCGAGAGCCGCGTTCATTACCCTACCGTCTAGAAGTTTGATTTGAATATTTGTCATAACACTTATCTCCTTTTAAT
>CAMWIL010000043.1 GCA_947174325.1 uncultured Clostridia bacterium | reverse complement strand
GATACGGAGAAATTTTTCTCAAAGGGTAAAATAGAAATCTTTTTGAAAAAAGATTGATCGAAAATATCAAGAAGGTTTTGATTGATATTGAATATAAGTTCATTAGAACGCAAAACAGATATTATATCGAAGACTTTGACGCAAATCTGCAAGAAGAGATAATTCAAAGAGTAACAAAGGTCTTTGGGCTGCATTCGTTGTCGGTGGCTACAAAGATATCGACGAGTTATGATAATCTCAAGGAGGCGATTGAGGATTTTATGCCTATCGAAGGGACTTTTAGGATAACGACGAAGAGGGCTGATAAGCGATTGGATAAAAATAGTATGCAAATTTCTGCTATGCTAGGAGGACATTTATTGGCTAGAAACGATAAGCTTAGCGTTGATTTGTATTATCCAAAAAGTGAGATATGTGTCGATATAAGAGAAAACGGTTACTCGTACATATTTTCGGATAAGGTTGATTGCGCGCAAGGTATGCCGGTCGGAACTGCTGGTAGGGGGATGCTTTTGCTAAGCGGCGGATTTGACAGTCCCGTTGCCGGTTACAGAATGGCGCGAAGAGGTATGGAAATTTTCGGAGTGCATTATCACAGCTATCCGCATACAAGCGAATTGGCTAGACAGAAAGTGTTGGATATAGCTGGTAAATTGACTAAATATTGTGGCGATATTCGACTGTTTGTTGTTAAATTTACTGATATTCAACAGGCTATCCATGAGTATTGCAGAGAAGATTATATGATAACCATTATGCGTAGAATTATGGTCGAGATTGCGGAGAAACTGGCGCTTAAACATCATTGCGGCGCTTTGATAACTGGGGAAAGCCTTGCGCAAGTGGCAAGTCAAACGACCAGAAGCATAACCGTTACAAATGAGGCTGTAAAGAATTTGCCTGTATTCAGACCGCTGATAGGAATGGATAAATATGAGATAATGGACACGGCGGAAAAGATAGATACTTATGCTATATCCGAATTGCCGTACGAAGATTGTTGTACTGTATTTTTGCCGAAAAATCCTGTCATCAAACCCGATCTTGAAATAGCTAAAAAAGAGCAAGCTAAGATTGTTGGATTAGCGCAAATGATCGAAGAAGCCATCGAAAACGTTGAGGATATTGTTATAAAAACGGAATTTTGATCTAAGAAATGTTATATATGTGTTGATAAAATAAGAAAGGCAGCTGGTTGATTTAGCTGTCTTCTTATTTTCTGTTAAGAGAATATTCCGGATATCAGTGAATTGGAATAATACTTATATGGCGCGCCTATTATTTCCATATTGTTATCGTCCACATAGTACGGAATAACGGTGATTTTATTGCCGAATAACTTATCGATATCTACTTGAATAGACGCCTGTCCGTTGCTGCTTTTAATGTCTTCGATGAGATATTCGCCTTTTGCAAAATCACGTTTGTAAATTTTATATCCAAGTTTTGGGTTGTAGGCAAAATTTATGATTACTTTGTCGCTTGTTTGATCAAATTTTATATCGTCTATCGCAATTCTATCGTAGGTAGTATCTTTTTCGGTCGGAAGACATTTTTGCGAAAATTTTTCTACTAATACGCTTGATTGAGGAGCATTTTGACTTGCCAACACGATTTTATTTAGATTGTTGTATGAAAATTTGTCAATATTCAATTCCTCTATACCGTTCGGCACTCTAAAATTTGCAGGATATGTGTCGCTGTAATAGGATGAGAGAAAGTTTTTTAACATTAAAGTTGTGGCTCCGCCTCCGGTTTGCGCCGAATCTAATGCATTATCTCCTTGCCAAAATAAGATAGTATCGGAGGAAGTGTATCCTACGGCGAAAATATCGCTGTTAAAGGATTTATCTTCCATTGATACCGTTCCTGTCTTGCATGCGATTTCGAAGTTTAAGTTTTTTAACTTTTTTGCCGTTCCGTTTTTACTGCAATTTACCAACATGTCCGTCATCAAATAGCTACTTTGTTCGTCAAAGACTCTTGTGACAATGGAATTATCGGCATCATAAATGACTTTGCCGTCTTTATCAGTGATTTTCCTTATAAATGACGGAGTTTTATACAAGCCGTAATTGGCTAGGGTGGCATAACCGCCCAACAGTTCGATCATATTCATTCCATAAGTCATTCCGCCAAGCGCAAGCGCAAGATTTTTATCTTCATCTACGATATTTATATTCATTTTTTGCAAATAATCGACAGAAGTCTGGCATCCCACTTGTTGCATCACTTTCACTGACGCAATATTTAATGAATTTGCTACGCAATCGCTTACGCTCGTCCAGCCATAATATCTGTCTTTGTAGTTTGACGGGGAGTAGTCTCCGAATGCAGTTGGCTCGTCAAGGATTTTTTCACTTGGACAGATCAGTCCTTGATCAAGCGCCGGCGCATAACAGGCTAGTGGTTTTATAGTCGAGCCGACTTGTCTTCTAAAATCGTAAACATTTATGTTGCGGTTAGAGGAGAATGCTTTAATTCCATAATTTGAATTGTCGCAAATAATACCTAATCCTCCTGTCAAATTGTCTTGATAGTAGTCGGGTGTAGAGACGATAGAGGATAGTTTTTGCTGGCTTTCGTCATCATAGAATGTATAGATATTGTACCCGCTTTCGCGTATGTTTTTTTCGGTGGTCGACAATAATATGCTAGCTTCAAGTATAGCCGAATTTAGATAATTTTTGTCTAATGTATTCTTAATTATCGTGTTTTTTATAACAATTTCCTTATTAATATAACTATCATATATTATTTGAGAGATTTTATTTTGTTCTAACATTAGTTTCAAAACTATTCTTGCGCGAGCAATAGAATTGTCGTAATTATTTATCGGGTTGTATTTTGTAGGGCTTTTTACAATGCCTGCAAGCATTGCGCATTCTAATGCGTTTAATTCGATAGGTTCTTTATCAAAGAATCTTTTAGAAGCATTTTTAACACCGTATTCGCCGCTGCCGAAATAGAGCATATTCAAATAGCATTCAAGTATTTGGTCTTTGGAAAGTTGCTTTTCGAGTTTGATTGCAGTTTGCATTTCCTTAAATTTTCTTGAAAAAGTTTGTTCGCTGCTAAGATATGTGTTTTTTACAAGTTGTTGAGTGATAGTAGAAGCGCCTTGCGTACGGTTGCCTTTGATATTGCTTAGCATTGCGCCTGCAATTCTAATGTAATCGATGCCGTGATGCGAATAAAATCTTTTGTCTTCAACAGCTATGAAAGCGTCTGACAAGAGTTGAGGAATTTGGCTATAATCGACGTATTCTTGATCTTTTTTATCTAATATAATTTGATTTTGACTGTCATATACGCTCAATGAATATTGAGTTTTTCCAAGTAAGTCCATGTCGGGTTGATCTCCTCCGAAGTACAGTTCGCCGAAAAATATGCTAAGTGCAATTACGGAAATTGCTATCATTATTCCTGCAATGATAAATAATGTCTTAAAAACTTTTTTACTTTTATTATTTTTTTTCATTATAATATTATATACTTGTCTTTTTCCTCTTTTTTCGTTATAATTGTTATATGCAAAAGTATAAGATTATTACATACGGATGTCAGATGAATATCCATGAATCGGAGAAAATAGCCGGTATACTCGAAGATTTGGGGTACTGCACGTGCGAAGATGAAGAGGATGCGGATATAATAGTATTTAATACGTGTTGTATCAGAGATAATGCCGAAAAAAGAGCGCTTGGGAATATAGGCGCGATCAAGCATTTGAAAAAAGCCAAGCCGGGGTTGATTTTAGCGGTTGTAGGCTGCATGACGCAGCAAGACGGCGCGGGTTTGAATTTGAGAAATAAATATCCTTACGTCGATATAGTATTGGGTACAAACAATTTGTTTGAATTGGAAGATTGTATTCAAAAACTCAAAAATGCCAAGAAAAAGAGCGTAATAATAGATCCTAACGAACGTCCCGAAGTTTTGGAAAATGAAAAAGTCTTCCGTACCAGCGGTTGCAACGCATGGCTGAATATTATGTATGGTTGCAATAATTTCTGTACTTATTGTATAGTTCCGTATGTCCGAGGAAGAGAACGCAGTCGCAAAATGTCTAACGTTTTAGACGAATTTAAGAGTTTGATCGATCAAGGATATAAGGAAATCACTCTTTTGGGGCAAAACGTTAATTCATACGGTCACGATTTGGACGACGGTAGCAATTTTGCCAAACTTCTTGAAGAAATTGCCAAAATAAACGGAAAGCATAGGATAAGATTTATGACGTCGCATCCCAAAGATTTGAATTTGGACGTGATCGATATAATTTCGCAAAGTCCGAATATTTGCAATAATATCCATTTGCCTATACAATCAGGTTCAAATAAGATATTGAAACTAATGAATAGACACTATACGCGAGAATATTATCTTGACACGATAGCGGCAATCAAAGAAAAAATACCTGATTGTGGAATTACGACAGATTTGATGGTCGGTTTTCCATATGAGGAAGAAGCAGATTTTGAAGATACTTTAGACATCGTAAGAAAAGTAAAGTATTCAAGCGCCTTTACGTTTATTTATTCAATAAGAAAAGGTACGAAAGCGGCGCAGATGCCGCAAATTCCGCCGCAGGTGTCTAAGGAGAGAATAACCAGACTTATTGCCGAGCAAAATAAGATCACAAAAGAACTTTCGCGCGGTTATGAGGGAAAAGTCTTTGAAGTGTTATGCGAAGATTTTGCGCCAAAAAAGTCGGGATACGTTTGCGGTAGAACGGATAGCGGAAGAATGGTCACGTTTGAGGGCGATGGAAAGTTGATAGGAAATTTCATCAACGTTAAGATTGAAAAATCTCAATCGGCATCGCTGTTTGGAAGAATTACGGAGGAAGAATAATGGCAGAAAAAGTTAAAAACGAACTTTCCGGTATGATGAAATTTTATCTGACCTTGAAGAAGAAATATGAAGACGCCATTGTATTTTTCAGGCTAGGCGATTTCTATGAGATGTTTTTTGATGATGCAAAGTTAGCCAGCAAAGAGCTTGATCTTACGCTTACCGGCAGAAATTGCGGACTGGAAGAGAGAGCTCCAATGTGCGGAGTTCCTTATCATGCGGCGGACGGTTATATTGCAAAACTTGTACAAAAGGGATATAAAGTAGCAATATGCGAACAGCTTTCGGAGCCTGAAAAAGGAAAAAAACTTGTAGAAAGAGACGTTGTCAGAGTCATTACTCCGGGTACGGTTATTGAAGATAACATTCTAGACGACAAGAAAAACAATTACTTGGCTTGTATATGCGCAGACGAAAAATGCTATGCCATGGCATGGTTAGACGTTTCTACTGGTGAATTTAATACTATACAATCCGATTATTCTGATTTTTCGTCGATAGAGGATATTTTAGCGACGTTTTCTCCATCAGAAATAATTTGTAACGATTATGCTTACGAAGAGTCTAAAAATTTGTCTGCGATAAGAATAGGCAGATTGCCGAAATTCCAAAAATACTATGATTGGGTCTTTGAATATAAGACAGCTTATAATTTGCTTTTGAAACAATTTGCAGTAACTACGCTAGCGAAATTTGAATTTGAAGATAAAAAAATGGCGGTTATCGCGGCGGGAGCTCTTATAAATTACGTCAATGAGACGCAAAAGAGATCTCTTTCGCACATTTCATCAATAAAATACGTACAAAATAGTAAGTACTTGATAATGGATAACAATTGCCGTCGCAATATGGAAATATGCGAAAATACCAGAGACGCGTCAAAAAGAGCGACTTTGCTGTGGGTTCTTGATAAGACGCGCACGAGTATGGGTGCAAGATGTTTAAGACGGTGGTTGGAACAGCCTTTGAGAGAAAGTTCCGTTATTAATAAAAGATTGGATAGCGTTGAGGAATTTGTTAATAATACTAAACTTAGAAACAATCTTTACGATTTATTGGGTGAAATTAGAGATATTGAAAGATTGACTTCTAAGATAGCGTTTGGTTCGCCTACGCCTAAAGATTTATTGGCTTTAGGTACGTCGTTGCAAAATCTTCCGCCAGTAAAATCGCTGTTGGGGTATGCGAATACGCCAATGCTTAAAGAAATCTGCGAAAATATTTTCACGTTAGACGCTATTGCGGACAAGCTTATTAGAGCGATAAGCGAGAAAGCGCCGTTGGTAACTAAAGACGGCGGATATATACGCGAGGGTTATGACGTCGAACTTGACGAATTACGCAATTCTGATTTGTTGGGCAAACAGTGGTTGGCAAATTTAGAAAACACTGAAAAAGAAGCTACGGGTATCAAAAACTTAAAAGTAGGTTACAACAAGATATTCGGTTATTACATAGAAGTCAGCAAAACCAACGTTGACAAGGTTCCATATAGATATCAAAGAAAACAGACTTTGACAACAGGCGAGCGCTATATTACGCAGGAACTCAAAGAGATAGAGGAAAGACTTTTAGGGGCAAAAGATAGAGCGATAGAAATCGAAAACAGAATTTTTGAGGAATTGAAACTCGATTTGCTGCAAGTGATTCCGCAGTTGCAATCCACCTCAAGAAGTATAGCGTTTTGTGACAGTTTGCTTTCATTGGCAGTTGTTGCCATTGCCAATAATTACGTTAAACCTGAAATTAATGACAATATTGAAGGCATTACCATTAAAAACGGTAGACATCCCGTAGTTGAGAGTTTATTGAAAAGTAATGAATTCGTAGCCAATGATACTCAGCTTGATTGTTGTCAAAATCGTACGATGATCATCACCGGTCCGAATATGAGCGGTAAAAGCACGTATATGCGACAAGTTGCGTTGATAACGTTGATGGCTCACGTGGGAAGTTACGTTCCCGCGGAAAAAGCGTCGATATCTATTACGGACAGGATTTTTACGCGTATAGGCGCAAGCGACGATCTTGCATATGGACAAAGCACGTTTATGGTTGAGATGGTCGAGGTTGCCACGATATTGCAGAACGCTACGTTTAGAAGTTTACTGATACTTGACGAAATCGGGCGGGGAACTTCTACTTTTGACGGTATGTCGATCGCTAGAGCGGTTTTGGAAGACGTCAACAATAGAATTCGCTGTAAGACAATGTTTTCTACGCACTATCACGAACTTACGGAAATGGAGAATACTTTGGAAGGCGTTAAGAATTTCAAAGTTTTGGCAAGCGAAGTAGAAAAGAGCGTTGTATTCTTGCATAAGATCGCGCGAGGCGGTACAAACAAGAGTTTTGGAATAGAAGTCGCTAAATATGCGGGAATTCCTCAACCTGTGATCAAAAGAGCAAAAGAGATAAGCAAGATGCTTGAAAGCAATCCGCTAACAATGCAGAAAACGGCGTTTGAAGCAGATAATTTATTTGAAATGAGTAAGGAAAATGAGATAAAAACCGAATTGGATAGTATTGACGTCGAAAATCTTACTCCTATGCAAGCGCTTACAAAGCTTGCGCATTTGGTAGAATTGTCAAAGAGGTAATATATGGCTAAAATAAACGTTTTGGATTCAAGTATATTCAATTTAATTTCTGCTGGAGAGGTAGTAGAAAGACCTTCGTCGGTAGTTAAAGAACTTGTGGAAAACAGTATAGACGCCGGAGCGACGGCTATTTCGGTAGAGATAAAAGACGGCGGCATTTCGTCAATCGTCATAACGGACAACGGCTCAGGTATAGACAAGGAAAATTTGCGTTTAGCATTTTTGCCTCATGCTACGTCAAAACTTTCCAAAGCGGAGGATTTGGATAATATTGCTACGTTAGGTTTTAGAGGTGAAGCGTTGGCGTCGATCGCTGCGGTAGCGCATGTATCAATGACATCTAAGACTAGCGATGAAAACGTAGGCAATTACATATCGCTCAGCGCTGGAAAAGTGGTGGAAGAAGGACAAAAAGCCATTGCTCAAAGCACGTCAATTGCGGTTGAAAATCTGTTTTTTAATACACCCGTGCGTAAAAAGTTCTTAAAAAAGCCTAAAATGGAAGAATCAGGAGTGACGTCTGTGATGACGCAGCTTGCGCTCGCAAATCCTGATATAAAATTCAAATACACTGTTGACGGAAAGGTAGTTTTTCAGACTAACGGCGGTCTTGAAGAGGCTGTATATTCAGTCTATAACAATGAAATAGCAAATGGACTGTTGGCGTTTGATTATACCTTTGACAAATATAGATTGTACGGTTATACGGGCGTTGCTTCTATAGCAAAACATAATCGTAATTACCAAACGATAATAATAAACGGCAGAGTGATAACGAATACTACTATTTCGACAGCCGTATCACAAGCATATGGCAATAGATTGATGACGAGAACTTTTCCTGTATTCGTCTTGAATATAGTTATGCCGTTTGATGAAGTGGACGTCAACGTGCATCCTACTAAAACCGACGTAAGATTTTCGGATTCTCACAAAATTTTTTCTTGTGTTTATAAAGCAATAAGTACGATATTGGCTGAACAAGAACAATCGCTTCTATTTGGAAAGATGAAATCTGAAAAACCTACGGAAGACAGAATTATAAATTCTAATATTGATAATCTTAATAACGGTGACGAGAAAAATTTAGATAGCGAAGATATTAAAGTCTTGCCTAATTCAACAAAAACCAATGTTGCGTCAATCGATACGGCAAATAGAAGTGTGTTTGCTGACGAGACTCATTCTACAAAGTTTGATGATTACGATAAGTTGGTAGAAAAACAAAAAAGAGTGCTGGAAGAGTTGAAGTATAACAGAGATCTGCCTAAATCTTATGCCATAGTCGCAGACGGTGCAAAAGTAAATAATATGACAGGTCTTGATAAAAAAGAGAAGGAATTGATTGAAAACAAGCAAGTAAAACGAGAAAAAAATGCAGAAGTCAATTCTTCGCTTATGGATTTGGTAGAGAGTCAGTTGGAGAAAGAATATAAAGTAATAGGTCAAATATTCAACACGTATTTGATACTTGAATATGACGGAAAAGTTTATTTCATAGATCAACATGCTTGTCATGAAAGGTTTATTTATGACGGTTTGCTTAAAGAAATGAACGAAGGCAACGTTGACGTTCAGTATATGTTGGTGCCATTTATACTTGATTGCAACAATGCTCAATTTGAATTTTACATCTCTATGCTTGACAATTTAAAAGAATTGGGATTTGATATTGAGGAATTTGGCGGATTAAGTTTGAAGGTAAACAGTGTTCCGCATATTTTGCGAGATATAAATCTTGCCGTATTCTTTGATAATCTTTTTGCTGAAAAACAAACTGTGATTAATTTGAGAAGTTCGGATCTCATACGTGATAAGCTTGCTCAAAAGGCGTGCAAAGCGGCAATTAAAGCGGGTGAAAAGCTTGATGAAAATCAAATTAAACAATTACTTGGTTCAATGAAAGATGGGATTCCATTGCAATGCCCGCATGGTCGTCCGGCAGTGATTACTTATACGCGAAAAGATTTTGATAAACTTTTCAAAAGGATCATATGAATAAAATCGTAGTTATTTCAGGACCTACGGCTAGTGGAAAATCGACGTTCGGTGTCAATATTGCTAAGAAAATTAACGGCGAGATAATTTCTTGCGACAGTATGCAGATATATAAACGAATGAATATCGGCACGGCAAAAATAAGTATTGACGAAATGCAAGGAGTTGCGCATCATATGATTGACGTCGTAGAACCAGAAGACGAGTTCAGCGTAGGCGAATATTCTTTGCAAGCAAACGATATAATAAAAGATATCATCAGCAGAGGAAAAATGCCAATCATAGTCGGAGGAACGGGTTTATATATTGACTCGATATTATATCCCATGACTTTTGGAGGAAATAAGAGCGAAGAGATCAGAAGATCGCTAGAAGAAGAGCATGCAAAATTCGGAAACGAATATATGTATAACAAACTTGTGAAAATTGATCCGGTAGATGCAGAGAAAATTCATCCTAATAACGTTAAACGAGTACTTCGCGCATTGGAAATTTATCTAGTTACGGGAAAATGTAAATCAAGTATGATGGACGAGGAGCGACAAAAACAATACGATAGCTGTATGGTAGTGCTAAATCCAAATAGGGAATTGTTATACAAAAAAATCGATTTGCGAGTTGATAAGATGTTTAACGAAGGACTTACGGAAGAAGTAAGAGGACTATTGGCTGACGGTGTTTCTTTTAATCATCAAAGCATGCAAGCTATTGGCTATAAAGAATTTAGGGAGTTTTTTGAAAATCAAATTGACGGCAACGTTTTGAGAGAGAAAATTAAACAAAATTCAAGAAATTATGCCAAAAGGCAGATCACGTGGCTGAAAAAATACGATTTTGCAAAGTGGTTTGATCCGCAGACGCAATTAAGTTTTGCAGGAGATTATATTCTTAATAATATCAGAGGTAATTTATGAAATTTGATAAAAGAACTATTGAAATAGTAGATTTGGCGCAAAAAAAATTGAATAAGCAGTTTGAAGAAATAGACGAAATTGCGCTATATAATCAAGCGAAAGTTCTTAAGGCATTTCAGGATAACAATGTCGGTCAGAGACATTTTTCGCAAACAAACGGTTATGGTTATGACGATATAGGTCGCGATACTCTTTGTAAATTATTCGCGCAAGCGTTTGGCGGGGAAAGCGCGATAGTGTCGCCTCTGATTGTCAGCGGCACGCATGCGCTGTCATTGGCGTTATACGGCGTGCTTAGACCAAACGATGAAATGCTGGCTATAACAGGAAGTCCATATGATACGTTAAAGGAAGTAATAGTAGGAGATGGAAACGGTTCGCTAAAAGATTTTGGTATCAAATACAAAGAAGTAGGATTGCGCAATGGCAAAATTGATGTCGAAACGGTAGCTAAAAATATCACAGACGCGACAAAATTGATTTTTATAGGCAGATCTAGAGGATATGAATGGAGGGATGCGCTCTCTATATCGGATATTAAAAATGCAGTTGAACATATCAGGAAAATTAAATTGGACGTGTGTATTATGGTTGATAATTGTTACGGCGAATTTCTTGATCGTGTAGAACCATTGGATGTTGGCGTTGATTTAATAGCCGGATCTCTCATTAAAAATCCGGGAGGAGGAATTGCATCCACAGGCGGATATATTTGCGGAAGAAAGGCGTATGTGGATTTAGTTGCGAACAGGTTGACAGCGCCTTCGATAGGAATGGAAGTTGGATCATATTCATACGGATATAAAGATTTTTATCAAGGGCTTTTTCTCGCTCCGCACATTGTTGCGAATGCATTGAAAGGCTCCATGCTTATGGGGCAAGTGTTTAGTGATCTTGGTTATGATACAATGCCTAGTCCGGGCGATAAATGTAACGATATTATTCGATCGATCAAATTTGATACAAAAGAGCAGTTAATTGGTTTTTGCAGGGCAATTCAAGAGGTTTCGCCTATTGACAGTAATGTTGTTCCTTTTCCATGGGATATGCCGGGTTATGAACATCAAGTAATAATGGCTGCCGGTACTTTTGTTGCGGGGGCTTCTATTGAACTTTCGGCAGACAGCCCAATTAAAGAACCGTATATTGCTTATATGCAGGGCGGTTTGACTTATGAGCATGTGAAAATTGCGACAATGCATTGTGTTGAAAAACTTGTTAAGTAAACAAACAACTTTTAGGAAGTAAAAAAAGACGATTAAATCGTCTTTTTTTTGATATGTGTCTATTATTATTAAAAAATTCTATTTCTCATAAGTCCTGTGGCAATGCCCAAAATTCTAAAATCGCGATCTTTCGTAACTATTATATCGCTCATGTCGTCGTTTTCGGGACGGAGTCTTATATATGATCCGCAGTTAAAGAATCTTTTTAACGTAACTTCGTTGTTGTCTATTTGAGCTACTATAACTTCGCCGTCTCTTGCAACGCTTTGTTGTTTAACAAGGACCATATCTCCGTTGTATATGCCAATATTTTTCATGCTTTCGCCCTTAACGTTCAATAAAAACATTTGTCCCTTGCAATTAAAGAAATCGTTGGGAATAGCATAAGAGGTATCATTTTCTACGTCGGCGAATAGAGGCGAGCCTGCAGCAACGTTGCCGAGCATTGGTACAGATATCAAATTTGAAAAAATCTCTTCTGCGTTTTTAATACTATCAGACTTAATTTGAGAAAGGGGAGCGCTTTCAGACGTTTTTTCAACTATTTCGATAGCGCGATTTTTGTTATCTCCTTTACGGATAGCGCCTTGCTCTTCAAGCTTATCCAAATAATATTTTGCAGACGCTGTAGATTTGAAGCCTACTTGACTACATATTTCTCTAACTGTGGGAGGGTAGCCATTTTCGTCTACAAATTTTTTAATAAAATCTAGAGTTCGCGAACATTTTTCTACGGTTTTTTCAATCGTCTTGCTTTTTGCCATCTTTTAGTACCTCAATAATGTATTAACTAGCTAATTGAATTTTAGCACAAATGTTCATATATAGCAAGCGATTTTTATAAAAATTTTGAATATTTGTTTATATTTTTATAAATCAATTAATTAGATGTGATTTAATAAGATCATTGTTAAAAGTGAACATAAGTTTTATTGTTATTGCGCTTTGTGGGCTAATTATTATGAAACTGACTTTAAATAAGAAGTATAATTATATTTCTTAATTAAATTATAACCAATGCAAATAACGATCATCTGTGGTAATTAAGAATAATCGGAATTGTTATTATTGCGTAAAGTTACTTTTCTCGCAGCGTTTCGCTTTATATCGTCGCTAATAGCAGCATAGTGTTTTTTTGTAGTGTTTATATCTTTATGACCGAGAACTTCAGCAACAACATAAATATCATTAGTTTCTTTATATAAATTTGTTCCGTATGTACTTCGAAGTTTATGCGGAGTGATATGTTTAAGCGGAGTCGTGATGCTTGCGTATTTTTTTACAAGGTTTTGCACGGCGCGCACAGTAATACGCTTGTTTTGTAAAGAAGTAAAAAGGGCAGGTTCGTCATCTAAGAGCGGATTTTGACTTCTTTCAGTTAAATAGTCATCCAGAGCTTGCGCGACTTCGTCAGAAAAATATAAAATGGTCTGATTTCCGCCTTTTCGTGTAACTTTAAATCCGTTTACGTTAAAATCAAGATCTTTTATATCAATACCAACCAACTCGCTAATTCTTATTCCGGTTCCTAAAAATAGCGTAAGAATGGCAATATCGCGTTTTTTAGTTTTTGTTTGCAAAGCAAGTTGCTTGGGCGTAAGTCCGGCGCCGTTTTCAACATTGTCTAATAGTCTGCTTACTTCATCTATTTCTAAGCGTATAATAGCTTTATCGTGTAGTTTAAGGCTTAAAACTTTTGATGCAGGATCAGCAGGAATATGATCTTTATTATAATTATACTTGAAAAATGACTTGATAGTGGCTAATTTCCTCGCTTTTGTCTTAGCTGAATTGCTGTATTCAGTTCCGTCAACTTCAAAAGCAGTGAGATAATTTAGGAACATTTCAATATGAAAAGTTTCTACTTTACACAAATCATTATATCCAAATCTTCTAATATCCTTGATTTCGACAAATTCAGCGCATTCGGCGCATAAGAATTTGAAAAAAATTTTAAGATCTTGCGCATAGCCAAGTCGGGTGAGTATTGCAGTACGATTTTCAATTCCTAAAAAGTATTCATTGCAAATTGTAGGCAATTCTTTAAGTAATTGTCTTAATTTTATCGTGCAGTCATAATTTCGTTGATCAAAGTAAGTTTTATCTGCCATAATCTATTAAATTATATCACGAAGAATTTCAATTTTCAACAATTAGATCTAAAAATTTATGAACATATATTTATTTTATATATAAGTCTAGGTC
>CAMWIL010000042.1 GCA_947174325.1 uncultured Clostridia bacterium | reverse complement strand
TCTTTATATAATAAGCACATAAATAATAACATACATAAGATATTATGTCAAATATTTTATCTTATTCTATCAAATTTTAGACGAGTATCCATAATGCGAATTTTATTAGTTTAACAACTGCAAACTATGCTTTCAACCCCACGCGATTCTATGAATTTATTTTGATATTGAACATTGTTCAGTTGTGTTTTAAGCGACACATATGGCAATTTTTTATCAGATCGGATTCCAAATGCAAACAACTATTGTGAGATACAATATAGAAAATACGTTATATTAAAAAAAAATAATACCGCGAATATTTAGCGGCATCATTTTTGCTATTGTTTTTATTGAACAATGTTCAAAACATTGATTTGTCACTATTTTTTCTTTTCAAGATTTACCCTTCTTGCAGTCGACTTGATAAAGAGCTTTTTGAGCGTATCGGCGTCGTCATTCTCTATTGCGCTTTTCAATACGGAAAGTTGTCTTTCAAACGAAGATATAGTAGACACAAGATTATCCTTATTTCCCAAAAACAACTCCGACCACAAATCTTCGTTAATATTCGCTATTCTCGTTAGATCTCTGTATGAATCTCCGATAAAACTTGCCGTCTCGCTGTCCTCGTCGTCGCTGTTGATCAAAGATACAGCTATGGCGTGAGGAAGTTGAGAAGTATAAGCTATCACCTTATCGTGGGTAGCAACGTCCGTTACTCTCACCTCTCCAAAGCCTATTGATTTGACAAGCTTTGTCATACGCTCTATCGCCTCAACGGTAGTACTTTCTGTCTTTGCGATCAAAAAGTTTGCGCCTTGCAAAACTCTATCGTCCGCATACTTAAAACCGCGCTTTTCTCTACCTGCCATAGGATGACAACACAAAAATTCGCTATCCTTAGGCATTACCGCATAAATCTCATCCACAAAATGGCTTTTAATACCCGCCACGTCGCTGACTAAGCAACCTTTCTTTATATACTTGCCGTATTTTTTGAGATACTCGACAATTTGATCGGGATAAAGCGCAATAATGATCATATCGCTTTGCTCAAAGAATTTTTCAGGCGTATGCGCCCCTTCTTTGATCGCGCCGCAAGACAGCGCCATATCCAATCCTTCGGCAGACCTGTTTACGCCGTATACCGTATACCCTTTCTTTGAAAGCGCTATCGCGTAAGAACCGCCTACTACGCCCAATCCGACTATCGTGATTATCTTATCTTCTTTCATATACTACCTTGATCATAAAATGAATTTTTATGAAAATGTTATTTACTTTTCCGCCAGCATCTTTACCGCTTCTACGTAACCGTCAAATCCTTTGCCAGATATTTGAGCGATACAAGCGGGCGCGGTCACGGAAACTTTGCGAAAATCCTCGCGCGACCGTATATCGGAAATATGAACTTCGACAACGGGTATCGGCGCGATAGACTTTATAGCGTCATACAGCGCGTAACTGTAATGCGTATGCGCCCCCGGATTGATAACTATGCCGTCAAAGCCGTCAAAATAACATTTCTGCATACAATCTATAATTGCGCCCTCGTGATTGGATTGAAAAAATTCAAGCCCTACGGACGTATCGTTGCATTTTGAGCGGATATATTCGCATAGTCCGTCATAAGTGGCTTCTCCATAAATATTCTTTTCTCTAATGCCCAGCATATTCAGATTAACGCCGTTGATCACCATTATTTTTTTCATACCGCACCTCATAATATTACTTTTACAATATCGTTGACAGTCTTATACATGTCGTATTCATGGCTTTTGACTGCCACGTCGCAAGTACCGTAATATCTTTCTTTTCGCTCCTCGTATATCTTTCTCAATTTTTCCGCTCCGTCTTTTAGAAGAGGACGAGTATCCGTATTCACGTTTGCGACAATATCGTCTATGTCTCGCTCAATAAGTACGATCATACCGCTCAATTTCATCGCGCTGACGTTGACGTCTTTGAGTATAGCCCCTCCGCCGGTAGCAACCACTAGATTTTTCCTTTGAGAAAGCATATACATTGCCTTCGATTCCCAACGTCTGAAATATTCTTCGCCCTTTTCAAACATTTGAGCAATCGTCGCGCCTGATATTTCCTCTATGTACTTATCCGCGTCAACGAATTCCCAGCCGAGTTTTTTTGCGACCTTTTTACCTTTTACCGTCTTGCCGCACGACATTATACCTGTAAGATAGAGATTTCCGCCGTTCTTGACGAAATACTCTTTCATAAGCGAATTATATACGCTCTTCGTCAAGTCCTCGTCGGGAATCTTGTTGTTCCAAATCTCTTGCGACTTCATTGCCTGCGCCACAAGCATATACAAGCCGCCGACTGCTTTTTTGCCGAGTTTTACCGCCGACTGCAATAATTTTGTATACACGGGATTATATACGATATCCACGACCGTATCAAAACGCGCAATGATATCGTCGCTCACAGGACAGCCGTCGATATTGGGATACATTCCGACAGGCGTAGTATTGACCAAAACGTTGGCATTGCATTCTTTTAACGCTTCATAGGATATATATCCGTCGCTTTTGCCTTTTTCTTCGTCACGGGTAGCCACGACGACTGAGCGCGCTCCGCGTTTATTCAAAATATAGCGCACCGATTTGCAAGCTCCGCCGCTTCCTAATATGACGAAATCAGATCCTGTTATCTTCACGGAATTGACTTTGAGCAAGCTTTCAAAACCGTACGGATCGGTATTATAGCCGTATAGCTGACCGTCGTTGTTGACAACGGTATTTACAGCGCCTATGCTTCTAGCCTCCTCGGACACGCCGACTAGATACTTTATCACTTTTTCTTTGTACGGAACGGTCACGTTGAAACCGTCGTATGCAAGCAACGTATCTTTGCAATCGCTCAACATTTCCTGCATTGGGATTTGCTGTATACCGTAACTGCAATTCATATTATAATAGTCGAAATACGCCTTATGTATTTGAGGCGACATTGAATGAGTAAGTTTTTCCCCAATAACGCAATACTTCATAATTTTCTCCGCCTATCTATTTGTTTCCTATGCTACCTTTTTTATATTCGCCGACTATTTCGAAAAAGTCCGATACCTCTTTGACGTATTCCAACGCCTCGATAAGTTTGGGCGAATTGCAAGGGAATTCAAGATCCGTATAAAAATAATAGCTCTCCGGCGAATTTTCAACCGGTCTGGATTCTATATTTATAAGGTTGATATTGTTTTTAGCAAAATACTTCAACGCGTTAAACAGCGCGCCCGGCGTGGAATTCAAAGCAAATACTATGCTCGTTTTATCGCTCTCGTCGCTATCCAACAGATATTTTGAGATAACTATAAAGCGAGTACAATTACAATATTGCGACTGTATTCCCGATTTAAGAACTTTCAAACCGTAAAGTTGAGCGTTGCGTTCCGACGCTATCGCGCCCTTGCTCTTGTCTGCAGTCTGCGCTACGAGTTTAGCAGACGAAGCCGTCGATTTGTACGGAATGATCTTCCAATCTTTGCTTGCCAAAAAGCCGTCGCTTTGCGTAATAGCTTGCGGATGGGAATATACTTCTTTGATGTCATTGATATCGCTTCCCTCTACGCCGAGCAGACAATGATTTATGCCCACCCACTGTTCGCCAACTATGAAATAATCGTACTTCCTAAGCAAGTCGTACACTTCCGTAATAGCGCCTGTGGAAGAATTCTCAATGGGCAAAACTCCGTATTCAATCTTGCCTTCTTTCAGCGCTTTGAATACCTCTTCAAAAGTTTGAAAACTATATCCGTCTTCATCTCCGAAAAAGTCTATCATAGCTTTTTCTGAATTCGAGCCTCTGTCTCCGTAATAACCTTTCTTCGCGCCAAAGTCAAGCGGTTTTCTTTGATAATCTTGAAGAACGGTATGCGATGCGACTTTCTTTCTTTGAAGATCTTTGCTAAGCCCCATTATCTCGACCATAAGCTGTCTTACCGCGTCGCTGTAATCTTTATTCTGCAAGTTGTCAACGGCTTTTTTCAAGACTTGTTCTTCGCGAGAAGACTGCAAAACGTTCGTCTTATGCTCTTTTTTATATTCGGCGACGCCCAACACTACCGCCATCCTCTTTTCGAAAAGTCCGACGATCTCTTTATCTATGACGTCTATTTGATTTCTCAATTCTTCAAGTTTATCCATTTAATTTACCTTTATCTATCTTAAAAAATCGTATATTGCTATTGCCGCAACAGCTTCGATAACGGGAACAGCGCGCACGACTATACAAGAATCGTGTCTGCCTTGTATTTTGAGTTTCGTATTCTCTTTGCTCTTTATATTGATACTGTCCTGCTCTTTGAAGATAGAAGCCGTCGGCTTGATCGCCACGTTGAATACTATAGGCATACCCGTGGATATTCCGCCCAATATACCGCCGTTGTTGTTGGTCTTTGTCACGACTTTGCCATCAACAAACTCAAAAGGATCGTTGGCTTGACTTCCTTTCATTTCAGCAAGAGAATAGCCCTTGCCGAACTGCACTCCTTTGACTGCCGGCACACTGAAAAGCAGACTTGCCAAACGCGACTCAATGCTGTCAAAGAAAGGTTCTCCTATGCCGCCTTGAAGTCCCGTCACAGCGCATTCGATCGTTCCTCCTACGCTGTCGCCTTCCTCTCTTGCTTGCGCGATAATATTTCGCATAGATTCAAATTTGCTTTTATCTAAAAGCGGAAACACTTCTCTCGCAAGATCTTCAAGTTCGCCACCGTTGATATTTATCGGAAAAGCGCTGTCTTTCATATTCGCTATCGAAAGAATGTGCGATCCTACCGATATGCCTTTTTCTCTCAAAAGCTGCTTGCAGATCGCTCCGCAAAATACCAACGGAGCCGTAAGCCTACCCGAAGAATGTCCGCCGCCTCTATAGTCGTTGTTTCCTCCGCTTTTGATAAAGTAGCCGTAATCGCTGTGTCCCGGTCTGAAAACTTCTTTTAACAAAGAATAGTCTTTGGATTTGGTATTCGTATTCCTGATGATTCCGCAAAGAGGCGTACCCGTAGTCTTGCCGTCAAAATAACCGCTTACTATCTCCACTTCGTCGCATTCTTTTCTTGGCGTGGAAAACTCTCCGCCGTTTGGCGCTCTTCTCGCCATTTCGCGTCTTATCTCTTCAATATCCAATCGCGCGCCCGACGGCAAATTGTCTATCACAATGCCAATCGCGTCGCTATGCGATTCGCCGAAAATAGTTATTTTGATCTTATCTCCCCAAACTGCGCTCATTTGCTCCTCCGTATTCTGGTATTATTTATTTACGACCTTTGCCTTTCCGCCCAACGCATTATAATCTTCAAAAAAGTCAGGATAAGATTTTGATACGCAACGGTAATTTGAAAAGCATATTTTCCCGTCCGTTCTTGTCGCCGCGATCGAAAGAGTCATTGCCATTCTATGGTCGTTGTACGTTTCGACTTCGCCGCCGCGCAGTTCGCTAACGCCGTTTATTGTCATAGCGTCAGCTTTTTCCTGTATATCCGCGCCCAACTTCTTTAATTCGTTTACCGTCGCGCTCAACCTATCGCACTCTTTTATTCTCAACCTCGATATATTGACGATCTCGCTTCTACCTTTTCTAAGACAGCAAGCCAAAGCCAACTCCGGTATGATGTCTGGACAATTGCTTCCGTCAAAGACAAGCGATTGCTCATCGTCCGCTTCCTTCAAACTCTTTATAAAATCAACGATAGCTCTATCGCCCTGCTCGCTGTCGTAATCAAGTCCAAGCATTTCAACGTCGTTGCCCAAATAATTGGCTACTTCGTAAAAAGCCGCCTGCGACCAATCCCCCTCAACCGTGTGATTGCCCGCTTGATATTTTTGATTGCCTTTGATTACAAACCTTTGATAATTCTCATTGACGACCGTTATGCCGAATTTATCAAGCGCTGACAGTGTAAGATCGAGATAACTCCTTGACTGCAACTCGTCTTCTACGACGATTTCGCTCTCTCCCTCCAAAAGAGGTAAGGCAAACATCAATCCCGTTATGAATTGGGAACTTACGTTGCCTTTTACCTTGTATATCCCGCTTCTCAATTTGCCTTTTACTTTCAAATCGAGGAAATTATCGGCATTGTTCGCGCTATCGTTTATATAAAAAATATCCTGCTCTTTGCATATATTTTCGTATATATCCAAAGGACGCGTTCCCAACTTACCTCTGCCGACAAAGATATTGTCTCCAAGATTTCTAGCCAAAGCGATAGGCAGCATAAATCTCAACGTAGATCCTGATTCGTTGCAATCGAATTTCAATTTTCCGTCTATCGTAGCTATGCAACCCGTTATTTCAAGGCTTCCGTTTTTCTCTTCGATCGTAGCGCCCAAAGCGCGCATACACTCTACAGTCGCTTTGATATCGTCTGAAAAAGATATATTGGATATAACGCTTTTGCCATCGGCAAGAGAAGCGCAGATGATCATTCTGTGCGCTACGCTCTTAGACGGCGGGATTTTGACCTTGCCTTGCAATTTAGCAGGAGCGATCTCCATTACTTCTTTTTCTTTCATACCAATTCCCTATAATGTCAATTCAAAAAATATTCGGCGTTTGTAGGATAAGTAAAACTCTTTCCTATCCTTTTCAAGAGTACAACGTGCAATTTTTTGCCAAAATTTTTCTTGTCGTTGAGTATTGCATTCATTACTTCCTTAACCTCGACTTTGTCCTCTGTCGGCAAACCGTATTGTTTAAGTATCTTGACTATCCTTGCCGTAGTGCCCTTTTCGCTCTGTCCAAGTTTCTCGCTTATCGCGCTGATAAACGCCATACCTATCGCTACGGCTTGTCCGTGCGAGTAACCGGTAAAATTATAATACTTTTCTATCGCATGACCGTAAGTATGACCGAAATTGAGCAACATTCTCTCCCCATTGTCTTTTTCGTCAACCTCTACGACTTTGCGTTTGATATCGCAACAAGTATAAATGATTTCTTCTGCCTTTTGCATAAACTCGCTACGCGATTTTATATTCTCCAAAAGGCTGAAAAGTTTCTCGTCCTTGATACATCCGTACTTGATTATCTCCGCCATTCCGTCGATATAATACGCTTCGGGCAAGTCGTCCAAAGCCGCAGTATCGATAAACACAAGTTTGGGCTGATAAAAACTACCAACGAGGTTTTTACCTTCGGGCAGATCTACCGCCACTTTTCCTCCCACGGAGCTGTCTACCTGCGCAAGCAACGAAGTCGGGACTTGTACGAAGTCAACGCCTCGCAAATAAGTAGAAGCAACAAAGCCGCCCAAATCTCCTATCACTCCGCCTCCCAACGTGACAACCAAATCTTTGCGGGTAAGATTGAATTCCAACATTGACGAATAGATGGGAACGATAGAATCAATGCTCTTTGTAGGTTCTCCCGCAGGCAAGACCATGAGTTTACATTCATAGCCGCGTTCCAAAAGGCTGTCGATTACGGTATTCGCAAATATCGGAGCTACGTTTGTATCGCTGAGAATAAAGACCTTTCCGCCCTTACTCTCGACGAATTTGCCTATTTGCGACAGAGTATTCGTACCGATCAAAATATCGTAACTGTTTTCGCCTAAATTTACTCTCAACGTTTTCATTGCAAACCTTATTTTCTGCCGTCAAACAAAAACTCTGCCGACGCGCAGACGTATATTTATATAATTATATATTACTATAAAAAACGCGCGAGCGCAAGTAGAATTCATCTCTACCTGCGCCTTAATACACAAATAATCAAACTATTTCCTACTCCGGCTCTTCTGCATCTATGATATCCGATATATCGCAGTCATTTTCAATTCTTGACAAAGGCAATAGTATTTTTCTATACGCGACAAGCATAGCGATTAGACAGTACGACGAACCGACAATCCAACTTGCCGTGGGCGCCCAAAACATTCCGTCCAATCCCCAAAAATGTTCAAACAAATAAGATAGCCCTATTCTGAACAATATTGAAATCAAGGTTGATACAACGAAAGTTTTGAGCATACCGATACCCTTAAATACCGCTTGACTTTGCACAATGATACACATAAGCAAATATCCCCAACCGATAGCGACCAAATAACCTTTACCTGCCAATATCACTTCTAAGTTGCTATCAAAAAGTTTTACCATACTCTCGGCAAGGAATACCGTCACCAACGTAGACAATACGCCTACTATCGCTACCATTACCCAGCTCGCTTTATATCCCTCAACTACTCTCTTATACTTCTTCGCTCCAAGATTTTGCGCGGTATAAGTGGTCAAAGCGTTGGTATACCCGCGCATAGGCGTCTGCAAAAGCGCGTCCAAACGAGTACCCGAATTTACGCCCGCGACAACGTTTTCGGGATAAGTATTGACAAGTCCTTGTATTGCCAATCTGCCGACGTATACAAATACTTGTTGAATTGACATAGACAGAGAATAAGAGGTGATTTCCCAAACAATTTTTTTATCGACTTTCAAATCCGATCGTTTAAGTCTAAGCAACTCGAATTTTTTGTTCGTATACAAGATACAAAGTACGCTTGAAAGCATTTGCGCCAAGACTGTAGCAAGCGCCGTCCCCTCTATTCCCCACTTGAAAACGACTACGAAAAGCACGTCGAGTATCGCGTTGATTATGACTGATGCAAAAAGAAAAAGTAAAGGCGTATAGCTGTCGCCGACAGCGCGGACGGCAAAACAGTAAAAGTTGTACAAATATGTAAAGATCGCTCCCGCAAAGACGATTTTGAGATAGTTGTCAGCTCCGCCGATAAGGCTATCCTGCGTGTTGAGCAATTTCAAAAACGGACGGGACAGTCCTATACTGAAAGCCGAAAGAACGAGCGTGAAAACAATACCTATCGCCAACGCGCTTCCCATAACTTTTTTGAGCGTATCGTAATTTTTCTCACCGAAATGACGCGACATTATAACGCCGCTTCCCATTGCAAAACCTATAAGCAAGAATATTATTATATTCATTATTGGACTTGCAGATCCAAGCGAAGCAAGCGCGGTAGTGCCTATAAATCTACCTGCGATAATACTGTCTATCGCATTATAGAGTTGTTGACAGAAATCCCCGACAATAAGAGGTATTGAAAAACTTAATATCGCCTTGAACGGACTCTTGACCAAAAGCGGCGACTTTAATTGCGCATCCATATTTGTTCCTCTTCCTATAATATACGCTTTTTGATAGGTTTTGGCAATTAAATACAGCGATCACAAAGTAAAGTACGCCCAAAACCAACGTCTTGGGCGTACTATCATTCTACTGCGCTGTTTGTTTTATTTGATCATATTATTGATCGCGGATACCAACGCTTTAACGCTCGCTTCAATAATATCGTTGTGAATTCCCACTCCCCAGAATTTATTGCCTTCTGCGTTTTCTACACAAACGTACGCTACTGCCTGCGACTTTGACGTCTTGGAAAGCGCATGCTCTTGATATTCTGCAATATGATATTCGCGAGGAAGAAGTTTTTTGATCGCGTTGCTCACTGCGTCTAGTCTGCCGTTGCCCTGCGCTTCGACGATCGACTTCTTGCCGTTGTAATCAACAGTAACAGTCGATTGAATTCCGTCTATCTGTTTATAATGATGCTCTGTTATCGCAAGCGGACATGCTATGTTGACGTACTTTTCTTGGAACACGTCGTATACTTCCTGCGGCTGCAATTCCTTATGAGCACGATCGGACACGCTCTTGACGGCATAGCCGAAATTCTCGCGCATCTTTTGCGGAATCACGATACCGTAACGCTGTTCCATAAGATAACCGATACCGCCCTTGCCCGATTGCGAATTGATACGGATAACGTCGCCCTCGTACTCTCTGCCGATATCCTTAGGATCGATCGGAAGATAGGGGACGCTCCAATGCTTAGGATTCTTTTCTTCTCGCCACTTCATTCCCTTTGCTATAGCGTCTTGATGAGATCCGGAGAATGCCGCAAATACCAATCTTCCCGAATACGGCTGTCTCTCGTTGACTTTCATACCCGTGACTTTTTCATATTCTGCAACGATAGGAAGAATGTTGTCAAAATCAAGATGCGGATCTACTCCGTGCGAATACATATTGAGCGCAAGCGTTATTATATCTACGTTGCCGGTACGCTCGCCGTTGCCGAAAAGCGTACCCTCAATTCTGTCCGCGCCAGCTAAAAGTCCGAGTTCGCTGTCCGCGATAGCGCAGCCTCTATCGTTGTGCGGATGCAAAGATACGATTACGTTTTCCCTGTCTATCAAAGATTTACACATATATTCGACTTGGCTGGCATAAACGTGCGGCATTGACATAGACACTGTCACCGGCAGATTAATAATCACCTTTCTATTTGGCGTAGGCTTCCAAATCTTTATCACCTCGTTGCAGATATCTCTTGCAAATTCCATTTCAGTACCAGTAAAAGATTCGGGCGAATACTCAAAGATAAAATCTCCTTCGGTTTTTTGCGCGTATTCATTGAAAAGTCTTGCGCCGAATTTGGCGATCTCGACGATCTCTTCTTTTGACTTTCTAAACACCTGCTCTCTTTGAGATACCGACGTGGAGTTGTAGAGATGCACAATAGCCTTTTTTACTCCTCTCAACGCCTCAAACGTCTTTGCGATTATATGTTCTCTTGACTGCGTAAGCACTTGAATGGTTACGTCGTCAGGAATGAGATTGCGTTCGATAAGCGCTCTCAAAAAGTCATATTCCGTTTCGCTTGCCGCAGGAAAACCTACTTCGATCTCCTTGAAGCCCAATTTGCATAGGTAGGTGAAAAACTCCAATTTCTGTTCCAAGCTCATCGGGATCACCAACGCTTGGTTTCCGTCGCGAAGATCTACGCTGCACCAAATCGGCGCTTTGTCTACATACTCTTTCTTGACCCAATCGTTACACTCGAATGGAGGCATATAATAACCTCTTGCATACTTTTCTACGTTTTTCATAACCTGCTCCTATTGTTTTAATTTATTTTGCCGAACGACTTTATTTTAGACATAATTTATACAAATAAAAAGTCCCTTGCAAAAATGCAAGAGACGAACGTGTCCGTGGTACCACTCTTTTTCGTATCTACGGCAAACACCGATTTACGATACCTCAACGCTATAACGGGCTTACCCGACGCTCTCTTACTATTTCTCTCAAAGAGGTAACTCAAAGGCGAGTTGGCTTCTTAATCCTATTGTCTTTCACCGACCGACAACTCTCTGCAAGGACTTCAAAGTTAATATTCCTTTTCACTGTCTTTATTATCAAGTTTTAAATAGTTTACTATACTTTTTCGGATTTGTCAAGCGATTATGTTGTTTGTCAAATAAAAACATTTTTCACTATAATTTTCACAAATTAGGAAACAGAAGATTAAATCCGTCACTGATTACACGCTTAAACCAATCGTTTTTAAATTCAAAAAGGCTAAAATAATTAGGCGACATTTCTTCATCAAATTCTGGATAACCGTTTTTTGCAGTCAACTTCAAATTTTTAAATACAACCAAATATTCGATCAAATCGCAAGATTTCAAATACTTATAAACCCTATTTATTTTAACTTCGCAATCGCCTGTCGGTGAATCAGTTTTTACTTTACATTCATAATCTCCCATCACATATTCCGTATCAGGAACGTTAGAACAAACTATATTGAAATTTTCAGGGACAACTTTGATATTATCTTCAATGGATTCAAGATAGAACTCGCCGTCGTACATCGCAAGCATATCAAATGATTCAATAGCGTATCCTTCTTGCAAAGATATAGATATGTTGTAATTTATATCGTATTTATCGTACAACTTATCGTCCGTCAGCATTCTTTCAACCATCATTTCTGCGCGCGCCGTGCCGACGTAAACGTTTTCGTCTTTCTCATTTTGCGCGTACAGCCTTATAAAATACGGTTGATACTCTACTCCCGCCCCTAACTCATTTATCTTTGATTTATAATCAATTATCATTTTGTCGTAAAAAATTTCTTGAATATCAAACTCTTGCTCATACAACTTGCTTACAACGCAAATTGGAGCGACTGCCAACTCTCCGTTTTCATCCACTCCGAGATATTTCGCAGCCTTCTCAAGAGATATAACATAGTTTGAATTTGTAATTAAGACAGTCCGTTCGTTATCTTTACAAAACTCATCTATGACGTCAAGATTACGGGATACGAAATTCTCCGTCGCTATAATCCCGTCTTTCTTTTCTATATCTTTATAGGTAATGTCCGAAGAATCGTTGTCGAATACCGCTATGTCCTTTTTCTCCCCGTTGGGTTTACACGCGCCAAAACAACACAATGACAAAATAGCAAACGCTATCAATAATACTACACAAAAATTCTTGCAAAATCTATTCATACCCGTATCCCCCTTTTCTTACAATTCTATCATAACAGATTTAAACGTCAAAATCAATAGGCAATCAAATTAAGTATCTTGCCGTACATTGACACGAGAGAAAAAAGTTTATTCCGGGGAATCAACAAACTAACTCACAACGAATTGAGTATATCGAGAAGATAGTCCATCGCTACGTCAGCTTCGTCCGCTGTGGTATTGAGATGTCGATATACTTCTCTGTACTTGAACGTAGACTTCAAATCGTCGCTTTCAAAGAGCGTTGCCAAAGCCTTGTAGTAACATGCGCCCATCTTGTTTTCAAGACCTTTAACTTTTATCGCTTCGTCTTTGGCGATGTTTTTATGTTTTTCCATACTGGATATGGCTTTTTGGATATGTACGGTTATGTCAAAAAGAATACCCGTCATTTTTTCCATATCCTCGTTTGGCGTTATGCCGAAAAGTCGCATTTCGTCGACCGCTGTCTTTGCGTAGTCGAGTATTTCGTCCAACTGACGGGAAAGGTCGAAAATATCGTTGCGTTCCATAGGCGTGATAAACGTGCGGTTGAGCTCGTCGATCAACACGCGTCTTGCCATATCTCCTTCGTCTTCGATAGCAATAACAGAATCGCCGTAACTCTCGTGATTAGGTTCTCCTACGCTTTTGCAATAATTATATAGCGCCTCCATACCTCTTTTCATTATCTCGCACTGCTTGTCTAACAACTCGAAGAAATTGACTTTTTTTCTGAATATTTTCATACCGACCTCCAAAAAACCGTAATAATTATCTAATAAATATTGCCCTTAGCAAAAGGCAAATCAGCGCGCCGACAACCATCGCTATTGGGAACGTCAATATCCAACTCACGAATATTTTTCTTGCTCTGCCCCAACGCACCGCTCTAAATCTGTTTGCCATACCCACGCCGATAATACTCGACGATACCACTTGCCCCGTACTTACCGGAATACCTATAAACGAACAAGAAAGCGCGACCGTTGCGGTAGACAACTGCGCTACTACCGATTGCAAAGTGCCTAGCGGATATATCTTTTTTCCTACCGTGTAAATCAATTTGTAACCTCCAAGCAACAATCCCAACATTATTGCGACCGAAAGTATCGCAACCGTCCAAAAGTCGAACGTGAACGTCTCCATACTACTGCCACTGCATACGACCATAGCAAGCAGGAATACGCCCATTGATTTCTGCACGTTGTTTATAGATATGGAAGTGCTGAGAAGAGTGACGTTGAAGACCTGCGCAGCCTTAAACGCTTTTTTTACTCCTCTGTCCATACGGCGGCATATGACGGTAAAAAGCTTGCTCATCAAAAATCCTACGCACATACAAAGAAGCGGCGTGAGGAATACCATAAGAATTACCCTTATTCCTACCATTGCCCAGTCTACGTTGGAAAATCCGAAACTTGCCAAACCCGCGCCGACAAGTCCGCCCAAAAGCGTATGCGACGTGCTGTTGGGAACGGACGTCAGTACGCTGACGAGCGACCAAAGCAACGTGGCAAGCATAGTCGAGAGCAAAAAGATAAAACCTTCTTTTTGACTTATTCCCTCAAACGCCGAATTCTTTACGAGACTGCCGACTGTGCGCGCAACGCTGTCGTTGCCAAGAGCAAAGCATATAACGATCGGCGCGATCAATTTGACAACGCCGGAAATGATGAGCGCGTAATGAGGCTTTATCGCCCTTGTAGCAATGCAAGTCGCGACGGCGTTTGCGCCGTCGGAAAAGCCCATATAGAATGTGTAGGCAATCGCTAAAATGAAAATAGTGATCACGTATCCGTTCACGGTCCTTCCTTTCCTCCGCTGTTGCTACAAAATACAAAGTTTTTGTTTTGATATATATTATAATACTATTAAACAGACGCATTTTTCAATATAAAATAACAAATTTTTTATGGATTTTATATTTTATTTGATTTTTCTACTTTTGTAGAGTCGACTTGTAATAGCCGAATACCATTCTGTCCATTTTTGTGTACTCCACAACGACTTGTATGAATATCGGATTTCCGTCTTCGTCAACTTTGCCGCTGTCTATTATATCGGTCGACGGCGCTTCGTCATACGATCCCGGTCCGTCTTGCGGTCCGTTG
>CAMWIL010000041.1 GCA_947174325.1 uncultured Clostridia bacterium | reverse complement strand
ACCGCTATTACAATTTACTTTGAAAAAAAGTATTCTCTAAAGCCGACTATGGCAGTCATAATCGTTGGCGAAGATCCCGCATCTCAGACTTACGTCCGCAACAAAATAAACGGCTGCAAACAAGTCGGTTTCAATTCATTATCTTACGAATATCCCAATGGTGCGCCACAAGAAGAGATTGAGCAAAAAATTAAAGATTTGGCTCTTGACGATTCCGTCGACGGAATTTTAGTGCAGTTACCATTGCCAAAAGGCTATAATGAAGAGAAGATACTTTCATATATTCCCGATAGCAAAGACGTAGACGGTTTTAATGCTTCCAATATAGGATTTTTGTGTCTAGGCAGACCTCATACCGTATCTTGCACGCCACTTGGCGTAATGCATATGTTGGAGAGTACAGGCATTGATCTTAGCGGAAAAAACGCAGTAGTTTTAGGTAGAAGCAACACGGTAGGCAAGCCTATGGCAATGCTTCTTCTCAACGCTAATTGCACAGTGACCGTATGTCATAGCAAGACTCAAAATCTATCCGAGTATACTAAAAAAGCCGATATCCTCATAGTGGCTATAGGCAAGCCTAAGTTTGTGACGGCAGATATGGTAAAAGACGGAGCTATCGTAATAGACGTGGGAATAAACAGAGTTGACGGAAAGCTTTGCGGCGACGTGGATTTTGACAGCGTTGAGCCAAAAGCTTCCTTCATATCTCCCGTACCCGGCGGAGTAGGTCCGATGACAATATCAATGTTGCTTTACAATACGCTTATGGCTGCAATAGAGCGTGAAAATGAACGGTAATATCATAAACGTAACGGCGCTGAATACCGTAATAAATTCGATCTTCCGCGCTGAAGAGCATTTGCACGATATTCAAGTTGCAGGCGAAGTGTCGGGGTATAAGATCGCAAAAGGACACGCGTACTTTACTCTCAAAGACGAAAACTGTCAAATATCCGTCACTTGTTTTAATTGCGCTAAGACGTATATACCTAAAGACGGAGAGAGTATAATCGCCAAAGGATCCGTAGATTATTACGCAAAAGGCGGAAAACTAAACTTTAACGTAGACAGTATTACGCCTATAGGTAAAGGACTGCTTGCGCTTCAACTTGAACTATTGAAGCAAAAATTGCAAAAAGAAGGATATTTTGACGAGCAGTTCAAAAAACCGATTCCGGCTTATCCGACAAACGTATGTGTTGTAACTTCATTCAACGGCGCTGTAATAAGAGACATCAAAAAGACAATTCGCCGTAAAAACGATTTAATAAATATTTTTATTAAAGACGTGAGAGTTCAAGGCGAAGAAGCTCATAAAGACATAGTCAAAGCGCTCGAACAAGTCGATAAAATGGGGTATGACGTGTTGATCATTGCAAGAGGCGGAGGATCAGCGGAAGAGTTGATGCCTTTTAACAACGAGTTGCTTGTTAAAGCCGTCTTCAAATGTAAGACGCCTGTAATATCTGCGGTTGGACATGAAACGGACGTGACGCTATGCGATTTGGTTGCAGATTACAGAGCGGCAACGCCGACAGCCGCGGCAGAATACGTCGCATATGACACCGGACAGCTCAAAGAGTACTTTGCAGCAGTGTTGATCAAAATGAATAAATACGCGAAAGAATGTATATATAATGGAGAAAGAGAATTGAAAAATAAGCTAGGTTATATCAATTCTCAAATGAAATTGCTGTATTCGTCGAATAGGCATTATATAGAGCAGTATTTGACAAAGCTTGACAATAGCGTAAATAGAAAATATACTTTGTGCGAACATAGATTGGCAAACGCAATAACAAAATTGCAAGCGCTCAATCCTTTGGGAGTTTTGGAAAAAGGCTATTGGTATATGAGTAAAGACAGCGCGCCCGTTACTTCTGCGAAGTCGTTGAAGATAGGCGATAACGTATCTTTACGCACAGGAGACGGAAGTATTTTGGCGCAGGTTTTGGAGGTAAAAGATGAAATTTGAAGAAGCGTTGACGCAACTTGACAATATTGTTGACAAGCTCGAAAGCGGAAAGTTATCGGTTGACGAAAGTATGGCGTTATATTCTAAAGCAATGGAGCTATGCAAAGATTGTAGCGATAAGCTCAATGAAGTCAAAGGACAAATCGCGCTGCTTGAAGAAAAATCAAACGAGTTGGTCGCAAAACTTGTAGAGGTAGAATAATGCAGGAGATATTGGAGAGATATAAAAGTATCTTTTCTAAACAACTCAACGATTATCTTAAAAAAGAACGTTGCGATATTCAACCTATATTTGATGCAGTAAAATACGGCATAGAAAACGGAGGCAAACGAATTCGACCGGCGCTATGCTATATGGCAAGCGACTTCTGCGGAAAAGACGAAGACTTTGTTGCTTCGACGGCAGTCGGAATTGAAATGATCCATTCATATTCTCTTATTCATGACGATTTGCCCTGTATGGACAATGATTCATTGAGACGAGGCAAGCCTACTTTGCACGTTGTCTATGGAGAGGGAATGGCGGTATTGAGTGGCGACGCGCTCTTGAATATGGCGTTTGAAACAATGCTTACAGACAATAATTTTGACGAAAATGCATTGAAAAGCGTTCGATACATTGCAAAAAACAGCGGAATCAACGGTATGATAGGCGGGCAGTGCATCGATTTATCAAACGAAGATAAAAGCGACTACTCGCTTGACGAGGTTATGCGTTTAAACAGACTGAAAACCTCGTGCCTTTTAAAAAGCGCATTAGTCGGCAGCTTGATCAAATGCGGCGGGACTTCCAACGAGATACTCGATATGGAAAATTTTGCGACAAAGCTCGGAGAGATATTCCAAATCGTAGATGATATTCTTGATAAAACCTCTTCTTCAGAAGTTTTAGGCAAGGAAACAAACCAAGATAGGGCAAACGGTAAAAAGACTGTAGTCGATATACTGGGCTTGGAAGAATCGAGAAAATATATTGCTAAACTTGAAGCGTCAGCTATATCCGATATCAGCAAATACGGAGCAAGAGCAGACAAGTTGATAGCCCTATGTAAATACCTAACGCAGAGATTATACTGATTTTGCATAATGGATAGTTTTTTGCCATATTTTATAATATGGACAGAAAGATCGGATGCAAAAAAATAAGTAAAAACCGAGCTAAGAAAGAAAAAGCAAAAATAAATATTGCTGAGCTATGGGTGATAAAAATTACGATTTTCACCTTTTTCGGAGCGGTGATTTGCAGTTTTATATCTCAAATCACAACTTCAAAAAGCGATATAATAATATCGATAATGCTATTGTCGTTTATGATACTCGTAAGTATAATATTCGACGGTATTGGGCTAAGCGTGGCGTCTTGTTCGCCTGACGATATAAAAAAATATGCTCGCTATCCAAAGCAATATAAAATTGCGCAGTTCCTCGTAATAAACGCGGAAAAAGTAAACAATATTTGCGCCGATGTGATCGGTGATATGTGCGGAATACTTAGCGGCGCATGCGGAGCTTCTATAGTTGTCCAACTCAATCTCCATTCAAACGGCGGACATTGGATAACGATCATTATATCCAGCGTAATAGCGGCAATAACCGTAGGCGGAAAGGCGTCGTTAAAGAAAGTAGCAGTAAAAAATAGCGCAGAATTCGTGTTTATGTCCGCACGGATAATAGGAATATTCATAACGAAGAAGAGGAAGAAGTAATGGAAATTCTTGACAAAATTAAGTTACCTGACGATTTAAAAAGGCTTGATATTCAAGATCTTAATACTTTGTCCGACGATTTGAGAGAAGTCATAACCAAATATACGTTATCCAACGGAGGACATTTGGCGTCAAACTTAGGCGTCGTGGATTTGACTTGCGCGCTTTCTTACGTATTTGATTTCCCAAAAGATAAATTGATATTCGACGTAGGACATCAGTGCTACGCTTACAAGATACTTAGCGGTAGATTAGACGAATTCAAAGGTTTAAGACTTAAAGACGGTTTGAGCGGTTTTCCTAAGAGAGAGGAAAGCGAGTTCGATACGTTCAATAGCGGGCATGCGTCGTCTGCGCTTTCTATTGCTTGCGGTATGGCAAGAGGAGATTGCTTGGGGCAGATCATTTGTTTGATTGGCGACGGCGCTATGACCGGCGGGCTTTTTTACGAAGCTTTAAACGACGTTCTTACCCTTGACAAAAAAGTAATTATAATCATAAACGATAACAACAAATCTATTTCTGATAACGTGGGATTTGTCAATGAATATCTTAAAATAGTTCGCAAATACGGCAATGAAATTTCTTGCTTCAATATCGAAACTTTAAATAATATTGACGGTCATAATATATGCGATTTGATCGGCAAACTGAAATATGCAAAAAATTCAGATAAGTCGATTATACTACATGTCGTTACTCAAAAAGGTAAAGGTATGCCTTGCGCCGAAGAAGATCCGTCAAAATATCATAGCGTAGGAAAAACCGGCACATTGCCGTGCTATGGACAGATTTTTGGCGATACCGTTGTAGAACTGGGCAAAAACAACAAAGATATCTTCGCAATTACAGCAGCAATGACGGAAGGCACGGGACTAAGCGAATTTTCAAAAGCTTATCCTGACAGATTTATTGACGTAGGAATCGCGGAAGAACACGCAGTGACAATGTCGGCTGGGTTAGCTCTTGCAGGTAAAAAACCTTACGTCGCAATTTATTCTACGTTTCTTCAACGCGCTTATGATAATATTTTGCATGATATATGTCTTAATAAGCTTCCTATCGTATTATGTATTGACAGAGCGGGATTTGTCGGAGGAGACGGAGAAACTCATCAAGGACTTTATGACGTGGCTTATCTTGGATCTATGCCGAATATGAGTATATTTGCGCCAAAAGACGCGCAAGAGTTAAGATCTATTTTGAAATGGTCGCAAAATTATGATCAGCCACTGGCTATACGATATCCAAAGAGTGAAATAGCATCCGATTTCGGCAATTGCTGTGAGATAAAACTTGGGAAATGGGAATATCTTGCTAATAATAACAATAAAAACGTGCTCATTTCAAATGGAGAGATTTTATCAAATACGCTCAAAGCCGCTGAGATATTGAAAACAAAAGGCATTTCTGTCGACATAATCAACGCAAGATTTATTAAGCCTATCGATGAAGAAATGATTTCTTCAATTAAAAATGATAAAAACATCTTTTTCTTTGAAGAGTATACGTCAAATGGGTCAATTTATATGCAAGCTCTTGAATATCTTAACAAAGCAGAACATACGAGCCATATCTACGGAGTGAATGTGGAAAACAAGCCGTTTGCCGTAGCTTCGCGCAAAGAACTTATAGAAGCTGCAAATTTGGACGTTGAAAGCATAGCACAGTTTGTACTTTCAAAAAATTAGTAATCATGAGACTTGATATTTACCTAAGCAAAACACTTAATATTACCAGAGCAAAAGCGCAACATATGATCGACGAGTCTTTTGTCCAAGTGAACGGTAAAGTGATAACAAAATCGTCATTGGACGTCAATGAAAACTCAAATATAGAAATATTGGATACTTTCAAATTTTCCTCTCTTGGTGGCGATAAACTTCAAAAAGCCTTAATCGATTTCAACTACGACCTTAATGGAAAAATATGCGCGGATATCGGCGCGTCAAACGGTGGTTTTACAGATTGCATGCTAAAAAACGGCGCAGCTAAAGTATATGCTGTGGACGTCGGGGAGTGCGCGTTTGACGAAGCGCTGAAAAGCGATCAAAGAGTGATAATTAAGGACAGAACAAACGCTCGCTATATGAACGAAAATACGTTGGGCGAACTTGTAGACTTTGCTAGCATAGACGTAAGTTTTATTTCGCTTAAACTAATTCTACCGGCTGTTTTTGAAATATTGAAAAAAGGCGGAGAAATTATTGCGCTTATCAAACCGCAATTTGAAGCCGGAAGTAAATATTTGAGCAAAAAGGGTATTGTTACTAATGAAAAGATCCGACAACAAGTATGCGAAGACATAAAGCTTTTTGCTCTAAATCTTGGACTTAAATACGTCAGCATTACCACAGCTCCTATAAAGCAAAACAAAAATATAGAATTTTTAATATTTTTATGCAAACCTGTTGAATAATTATACAAAAGAAGTTATAATAGTATTATGAAAATCGGCATAAAAACTAACCTTAAACGAGATATCAACGCAAAAGCTGCGCAAACTTTTTGCTCAAAACTGAAAAATAGCGGTTTAGAGTATAAGGTTTGCGATAATGCATGCGATTTTTTTAATGCAAGCGAAATCGCCCCGACGCATGACGTGTTTGATTGGTGCGATATCGTGGTAGCTTTTGGCGGCGACGGAACAATGCTAGACGCAGTGCGAAATCTGAGAGACGACAGACCTATACTTGGTATAAATATGGGGAAAATAGGTTTTTTGACTGAAATCGATGAAATAGATATTGATTTTGCTATTAAATGCCTCAAAGATAAATCGTTTAATATAGAGAAAAGAACTTTGCTTAAAACAACTATCAATGATAAAGAACATTACGCATTAAACGAAATAATCGTAAACAATCAAGATACTTGTCATATTTCGTCCTTCGATATAGATATTGACGGAGTACGCGCCGACACGGTCCGCAGCGACGGAATTTTGGTATCAACGCCTACCGGTTCTACTGCGTATTCGCTTTCTTGCAACGGTCCGGTATTGAGTCCAAGCGTTAAAGCCCTGATTGTAAATGCAATCTGTCCGCATTCTTTGCACAGCTGTCCAATGGTTATAGACGACTGTATGAGAATAGACATTTTGACAAATTCACCAAATATAAGAGTGATAGTCGATGGCATCATAGTATATAACAGCCCGACAAACGGCTTAGATCTTGCGATAGAAAAAGCCGAAAAAAGCGCATCATTTATTAGATTAAAAAACGAGAATTTTTACAATAAACTGAGGAAAAAACTCAATTATTGGGGAGATTAAAATGGAAAGCAAAACTAGACAACAAACACTTTCGGAAATTGTCACGTTATATGAAATAGATAAACAAGAGGATTTAGTAAGCATATTACACGAATACGGTTTTGACGTAACGCAAGCCACTATTTCCAGAGATATCAAAAAACTTGGGCTGGTAAAAGTCGCAGGCTCGACTAAGAAATATAGATATACTCAAGTACACGTTAGAGAAAAGGGACTTAAAAACAAATACGACAATATTTTCAAAGAATGCGTACTTAGTCTTCAAAGCGCAGGAAATATTTTGGTGATCAAAACCGTATCCGGAGCAGCGAACAGCGCAGGAGCATACATAGATAATTTGATGCTTCCTACGATACTCGGTACGATTGCCGGCGACGATACGATCATCGGTGTAGCAACTACCGAAAAAGACGCTCAAGACACATTGAAATTATTAAAGGATATGTTTTGATTTATGCTGAGTAATTTGTCAATCAAAAATATTGCTTTGATCCAATCGCTTGACGTAAATTTCTCGCAGGGCTTGAATATCTTGTCAGGTGAAACAGGCGCAGGTAAGTCGATCATAATCGACAGTCTAAGTTTCGTATTGGGCAAAAGAGCTGATAAATCGCTTATACGCTATGGAGAAAATATGGCGTCTGTGACGGCTGTGTTTGAAAACGTATCTCAAAATACCAATAAACTACTTGAAGAATTCGATATAGAAAGCGACGATTCTTTGATACTAAAACGCTCAATGACGGTAGATGGAAAAAATACCTGTTCCGTAAACGGTCAACGCGTTAATTTAAGTACTCTAAAAGAAATCGCTTCTACCATAGCCGATATTTACGGACAGCACGAGAATGTGTCAGCGCTTAATAGCTCTTATCATTTGTCTATAATCGACAGATACGGTGAAAACGTATTAGAGCCGATCAAAAAAGCGCATTTACAATTATTTGATCAATATACTGATATTTGCAATAAATTAAAGAAATACGGTTCATTGACAGACGTAAATAAGAATCTAGATCTATTAGAATATCAAATAAACGAAATCTCTCAAGCCGAATTGAAAGAAGGCGAAGAGGATGAGCTTATAGCGTTAAGACATAAACTTAATAATTCGCAAACTATAATATCTACTCTTAACGAATGCAACAATCTAATAAACGGAGAAGACAATGAAAATATATTGTCCGCTTTGACCTATGCTATATCTCAACTAACGAAGATATCCAATTACGATAATTCAGTAGAAGAGCTCTTGGAAAGGTTGGAATCCTGCAAAATTGAATTAAAAGATATTTCTTCTATCTTAGTCGATATGGCTGAAAACAATCAATTTGATATTCAACAATATGAGTATTGCGAACAAAGAATTGCATTGATTAGATCGTTAAAGCGAAAATACGGTAATTCTGTAGAGGAAATTACCAATTATTTGAATGATATTCAAGAAGAATATGATTTTCTTGCCGACGGAGAAGAAAAAGTAAAAGAATATGAAGAAGAAAAGGGCGTATTGCTTAATAAACTTTACAAAAGTACACAAAAGCTTTTCACAGAACGCAAAAAAATAGCAAACGAACTTGCGAAAAGCCTCTTAAAGGAACTTAAAGAGTTGGGGATGCCGTCATGTAAATTTGAAACGCAATTTACGCCTATATCTGATTTGGAAAAATTTGTCCCTGACGCTAACGGCGGTATTGAAGCGGTATTTATGTTTAGCGCCAACGCCGGACAACCTGTGAAAGAGTTGTCAAAAGTCATATCGGGCGGCGAACTTTCACGATTTATGCTCGCAATGAAAAAAATAATTGCGAACCTGGACGGCATTTCAACCATGGTATTTGATGAGATTGATACCGGAATTAGCGGTAAAATAGCTCAAATAGTAGCGCAGAAAATGTACGATATTTCCAAAGACAAGCAAGTTTTGGCTATTACGCATTTACCTCAACTTGCTTCAATGTCAGATTGCCATTATCTTATCGAAAAATCATCTCAAAGAGGAAATACCGTCACAGAACTCAAATTTTTGGATAGTTATAGTCGTATCGACGAGATTGCTCGACTTATAGGCGGACAGGAAATATCAAACTATGCCGTTCCTCATGCAAAGGAAATGCTAGAATTTGCAGAAAATTATAAGAAACTATAACTTAGATAAGCAATAATTGGCAAGGTGATCGAGATGTACGTATGGCTGGCAATAGATATAAATGATCAATTAAAAAATATACGAGACAAGATTGCCAAAATTTCAAACAAACTAAACGTTGATAATCTCGCTTTGACCTTGCCGTTACACGTATCATTACTAATTTCTTTTCCAATTGACGACTTAATATTTGAATCGATAGTAAAACGAATTGGTGAGTATTATTCAAATTTGGCGCAATTTACTCTAAAAACTCGAAAAATTGCTAAATGCGATAATATTGTATGGCTATTAATAAAAGGAAACCGTAAATTGAAGAAAATACATAGTGATTTATTACGTCTTCTGCAAAAAGAGTACTGTATACATCCAACAGATATGGATTTGAAATTTTTATTTCACTCAACGTTGTTTATGAATAACGATAAATCGAAAGTTGACGATGTATATAATTGTTTGAAAAATGAGGCAATTCCCAACAAGTTATTAGCCAATAAACTTTTAATCGGCTGCTCAAAAACGGGGCGCGCAGGAGATTTTGAAATAGTTAAAGAATTTTTACTGTAAAATGGCAGATTAAAATTTTTTATAAAAATCAATTTATTCAGAATAATTTGATTTACATTTCTCAAACTAAATTGCGAGAGGTTTGGAAATGAACGTAAATTTGAAAAAACAGCTTTATATTTTCGCGCTTATAATCTTAGTTATTTTTTCTGCAACAGCAATGTTTGCAGTCAATCAAGTATCAGAAATAAACGGACAGACAATATCCGTTAATTCTTATAATAATTCGAGTATTCAGCTTAACAGCGCAATCGAAACGCAAGAAACAGCCGAAGTCGTAAACTTTAAGTTGTTTGGCATTATTCCTATCGGAACAGCGAAAGTCGACACCCAACCGCAAAAATTTGTAACCCTTGGCGGATATCCAATTGGAATCGCAATAAAAACAGGACTATATATTACTTCTAAAGTAAGCGTTGTAACAAAAGACGGCGCTATTTGTCCGGTCGATGGTATAGATATACAAAGCGGCGACGTATTGCTTTCAATAAACGGAACAGAACTTCAGTCTGTAACTCAAATAAATGATCTAATACAAGATAAAGATCAAATTTCTATCAAAATTAAGCACAAAAACGAACAAAAAGAATATATAATAACGCCTGCGCTTGATATACTGAGCGGAAAGAAAAAATTGGGATTGCTTTTGCAAGATCAAATTGAAGGTATAGGTACAATGACATATACAGACGGCGCAAACTTCTATGCGTTAGGTCATGCCATTAAAGACGTCAACGGTGATGATATTTCGGCTAATGGCGGAAATATATATAATGCAAATATAGTTGGTTACGTAAAAGGGCAAAAAGGTAAAGCTGGGGAATTAAACGGATCTTTCAGCACTATGAATTCATCTATAGGAACGATAAATGCCAACAACAATTACGGCTTGTACGGTCAACTTAACAATAGTGTTGATAGCGAGCAGATCGCGCTTGGCAGTAAAAATGACGCTCAACCGGGTACGGCTTATATCTACACTACTATAGACGGTATTGCACCGCAAAAATATGAAATACAAATTATCAAAACAACAAACCAAAATTGTCCATCAGAAAAAAGTATGGTGTTGCGGGTAACAGACAAAAGACTGCTTGATACGACAGGGGGGATAGTGCAAGGAATGAGCGGTAGTCCGATCATCCAAAACGATAAACTTATAGGCGCGGTTACGCACGTTTTTGTATCCGATCCGACAAAAGGTTATGGAATATATGTTGATTGGATGCAGCCATAAACTTAAAATACTTCTCAATTAGAACGATTTATTTCTTAATTATACCAATATTTAGAATAATTTGCGGAACTTTATAACAAATAATGTTGAGTTTCGCAAAATTTATTTTCCAAACACATCTAATAATATTTTTCTCCACGAAAGTTGTTTTTATAAATTTAGAAAGGGACTTTAAACTGAATTATATTTGCGAGGTCTATAATTGCTATAATCGTATGCGCTTGAATAAGTCTTCAAAAGATTTACGATTCTTATCATCTACTTAACATTGATATCCGTTTTATCCATAAATATTTTCTTGATAATAAATGAACTCAACATACAAATCTACGACCTATTTTGGTTGATTTAATTTGCCAACTATTATATAATATATATAATAAATTAAATTTAGTATTGAGGTATATATTATGTCAATTAATTACGTCGATCCGCTAACCACACGTTACGCCACAAATCCTATGCTTGAGCAGTTTGCGGAAAAAACGCGAATGATTTTGTGGAGAAAATTGTGGCTTGCATTGGCTGAAAGTGAAAAAGAACTTGGATTAAACATCACAGACGAGCAAATTGCTCAAATGAAAGAACATATCGAAGATATAAATTTTGACGTCGCAAAGGAAAGAGAACGCATAGTAAGACATGACGTAATGGCATACGTATACGCATACGGACAACAATGTCCCAAAGCAATGCCGATAATCCATTTAGGCGCAACAAGTTGTTTTGTTACAGACAATTCTGATGCGATAATTTACCATGACGCGTTGATGCTTGTAAAGAAAAAACTTGTTAACGTAATGGATAAACTTGCAAAATTTGCTTTAAAATATGCAGATATGCCTACTTTAGGCTTTACGCACCTTCAACCCGCGCAACTCGTAACAGTAGGCAAAAGAGCCGCATTATGGTTGCAAGAGTTGCAAATGGACTACGAAAATATTGAATTCGTGATCAAAAACACGCGACTTAGGGGAGTTAAAGGCACTACCGGTACGCAAGCAAGTTTCTTGCAATTGTTTGACGGAGACCATGAAAAAGTTAAGAAATTAAACGAACTCGTAGTAAAAAAGATGGGATTTGACAAATATTTTGCTGTCAGCGGACAGACTTATAGCAGAAAATATGATTACAATATCCTTTCCGTGTTGTCACAAATAGCGCAAAGCGCTTACAAATTCGCAAATGACATAAGAATTCTTCAAAATATGAAAGAAATAGAAGAGCCTTTTGAGAAAAATCAAATAGGATCGTCTGCAATGGCATATAAGCGCAATCCTATGCGAAGCGAAAGGATTTGCTCACTTGCCAGATACGTTATGACTTTACCGGCAAATGCCGCAAATACAGCCGCAACTCAATGGTTTGAACGTACTTTAGACGATTCGGCAAACAGAAGACTTGTCATGGCTCAAGCCTTCTTATCCATCGACGCAATATTAGAAATTTATATGAACGTAGCCGATGGGCTTGTAGTCTATGAAAATACAATTAATAAACACATAATGGCAGAATTACCATTTATGTCGACAGAAGTAATACTTATGGAGTGCGTAAAAGCCGGCGGCGACAGACAAGAATTACATGAAAAAATCAGAGTACATTCCATGGAAGCTTCAATAATGGTCAAGCAATTCGGTAAAGATAACGACCTTATCGACAGAATTAAAAAGGATACCGCTTTTTCAGCAATCAATGATAAAATCGACAGTATTCTTGATCCTAAAAACTTTATAGGCAGATCAAAAGAGCAGACTATTGAATTTGTCAACGAGATCATTAAACCTATTCTTGATAAAAATAAAGAATATTTGGGACAGCAAGGTCAAGTAAACGTATAAAATTCAATATTTATAATACATTCTGTATAGCAGAATGTATTATTCTAAGTCAGTTAACAATGAAAAAATGACCTATAGAGGTTATTCGGCAGAGCGAGATCAAATCGAAACGCAAAGTTTGAATAAAAAGCGATTCGTAAGGAGCAAAGCGACGGCATAGCGAACAAGGTGAGCGTCACACGATACATTCTGCATAGCAGAATTTGCTGTTCTAAGCGCGTCGACAATGAAAAAATGACCTGAATAGGTCATTTTGGCAGGGGAGACGCGATTCGAACACGCAACCAATGGTTTTGGAGACCACTACTCTACCGTTGAGCCACTCCCCTAGATTATAAATAGATTAGTTCTTAAATATTATATATAATCTTTTGAGAAGTGTCAACAAAATAACAATGTTTTGGAGTGATTTTTATGAATTATAAGTACAAATTAGGTTTTATCGGATGCGGAAATATGGCAAAAGCCATAATTAACGGACTTTTAACTAGCAAATTATTAAAAGAAAGCCAAATGTTTATATCAACACCTCATATTACGGAAAAATATCAGGGCATAGACATTACAAATGACAACAAAGAAGTTATGTCGTCTTGCGAATACTTGGTTTTAGCAGTAAAACCTCAAATATTCCGTTCCATTGCAGAAGAGTTTAAAAATAATGCTTCTAAATGCGTGATTTCAATAATGGCAGGCGTAAGCTGCCAATCAATAGCGCAAAATTGTAATTGCAATGAAATAGTACGTATAATGCCAAACACGCCGTGTTCAATAGGAGAAGGAGTTAGCGCGATCACGTCTTATGGGGCAAGCGAAAACAGTATAAACTTTGTTGACAGTATTTTCAAAACAATATCTAAGACAGTGTTCATTGAAGAAAAATACTTTGACGCAGTTACTTCTGTAAGCGGAAGCGGACCGGCATACGTTTATTATTTTATCAAAGCAATGATAGACGGAGGAATAGACGGCGGACTCACTTATGAACAAAGTAAAGACCTAGCAATAAATACAATAATTGGGGCAAGTAAGATGGTGGAGCAATCTTCCGACAACTTAGACACTTTAATACAAAAAGTATGCTCAAAGGGCGGAACGACAATTCAGGCAATAGAGACGTTTGAGCAAAATTCTGTTTCAAAAAGCATTATTAAAGGCATCGAAAAGTGCCGCAAGAGAAGCGAGGAATTGAGCAAATTATGAAAAATGTGACGATTTATACAGACGGCGCTTGCTCGGGAAATCCCGGAGTAGGAGGTTGGGCTGCAATTTTAATGTATAATGGGCACGAGAAAGAACTTGTCGGTTACAATAAGGACACTACAAATAACCGAATGGAGATGTTTGCGATAATTCAAGGTCTGAGCGCGCTTAAAGAGCCTTGCAACGTGGAAGTATATAGCGATTCCGCATATGTGTGCAATGCTTTTAGCGAAGGTTGGATAACTCAATGGCAAAATAATAATTGGCGAACAGCAGGCAAAAGCGCAGTAAAAAACGAAGATCTATGGAAACTGTTACTTATGCAAATGTCCAAGCATAAAGTTAACTTTAACAAAGTAAAAGGGCATGCTGACAATGAGTATAACAATCGTTGCGACAAACTTGCTACGGACGAAATCAAAAAAGTTAAACGCTTTGCAGCTGAGAACTAAATTTATTCTGTTTCTATTTTTATAAATATTTTATTTATTTGTAATTTTTCAAATGGCAAATGCTTATAATAATTATAAGAT
>CAMWIL010000040.1 GCA_947174325.1 uncultured Clostridia bacterium | reverse complement strand
AAAACGTCGAGATGACGAAATGCAGATGATGTTTATGAGAATGATGGGTGGAAACGCAGGCGGTATGAACGGCAATGGACAACAGGGCGGATACGCGTATGCGCCACAAGCAATGTTAGGAGCGGATGATATAAGAGGAATAGTGTCAGAAACGATGACAGCAATGTTGCCGGGTATGCAACAGTTGTTGCCTCAACAAGCGTCTACGAATAACGAGTTGGTGGAAAAACTACTGGAAAAGACAACGAAGAATGAAGAAGCAATGCAAAAACTAATAAAGAAAGTAGCGGAGCAACCTGTTGAGAAAATTGTAGAAAGAGAAGTAGCGGCTACAAGCGTCAATGAAGAGTTGATAAGACGCCTAGTAGAATGTCAGGAACTTATAATGCGAAAGCTATCCGAACAACCTACTGAAAAGATAATAGAAAAGGAAGTGAAGGTAGAAGTCCCCGTAGAAGTCGAGAAGGTAGTAGAGAAAGTCGTAGAAGTTCCTGTCGAAAAGATCGTTGAAAAAGAGGTGGTCAAAGAAGTACCTATTGAGGTGGAGAAAGTAGTAGAGAAGATAGTAGAAATCCCTGCTCAAAAGCCTGTTGCAAAGGCAAAGACTGCTGCTCAAAGACTTACGCTTGACGAGGCTTACGAAAAGCTCTCTGCAAAGCAGAAAAAGTTCTTTGACACTCTCAAAGCTTACGCGTTGAGCAAAGATAAGTGCAAAGAGAAGAAATCTACGTATTCTATCTTGCTAGGTCAGTCGTCAGTCAATCCGCTTGTAAAGCTTACGATAAAGAAAGACACAACGGTAGCATTGTTTAAAATGGAAGACGAGTTTATGAAAGATATTCGTCGAAATGCTACAAATGACGGAGCAAAGATAAAGGTCAAAGAGACGGAAGTAGTCATAGCGGACGTACAAGCAATGAAAGCTGCGAAAGATATGATAGACCTTAGGGAAGATCAGATAGAGAGATATAACGAGTATCTTAAAGAACAACGGGCTATGAAGAAGTAATCGACCGCGTATAGCGGCATACCTTTCGCTTGATCGGAAGATAGCCACTCGCTCACCGTGTACGGTAAGTACACTGGGTGGCTCGGACTACATCCGCTAAAACGAAATCTATACCACTCTCCGCGGTCTTGACGAACGCTTTTTATTAATAAAATGAAAATAAATAATAATATTAATTAAATCCATACTGCTTATTATCGCCTTTGACCTGTTAGGTCAAAGGCGATTGAGTTAATAGTGAAAAGTGAATAATTAAGAAGTACGGATAAAGATTTCTCCACTTCGCTATGCTACGGTCGAAATGACTGAAATAAGTAATTAATATCAACTCAAAAGAGTAAGTGACAGACTTTTGGGCGGCTAAGTGTGTTTTGTAATTATTTGCTCATAGTTTTTGGTTTAGATGATTTGCGAAATCTTTTTCGTTTTCGCTAAAAAATATGGCTTAAATAATTGCAAAACACAATTTGACACCGTACAGATTAATTTAGAAAATGAGCATAGATACCTTTTCGCTACGGTCGAAACGACTGTATGAAAAGCGCTAATCATTACTTATTTTCTTGTTTTCTTTCGCTTTCTCTACTGCTTACGACCTCGTTTGTCGTTGGGTCGATTATTGTGGACCAATAGTCGTTTTTATCTTTTATGAAGGATACGTACCAATAGTATTCGGCTTCGTTGTTTTCATTAGTTTGAGAGAGAAGTTTGATATAGCATTCTCTATCAAAGGAATTTTCAGTCATTGCAGAGTCAATTCTTTCTTGATAATGATTGTATGCGATCTCCAATGCGCCTTTGCCGTCGGTAATGTCCGAGCATTTATTTTCAAGTTGGAACGTATAAGAATTGTCGCCGTCTTTTAGCGTCAACGTCTTAGGTTCGCCGATATTTTTAAAATCCTCAACGTTGCATATAAGATTGATGCCCAATCTGCTTTTACTGATCGTTCCGCTGACGCTTGAATTGCTTCCTTCAAGAGTGAATTCATAAGTTTTAGAAAGGTTGGCGGTATCATGCGGAATGATCGTAAGCAAACTCATTTCAACCTGCGCGTTTGCTTTTCCGTCGGCAATAAACAACTCTTCTTGCGTAGTTGTGGTTAGTTTTACGTCAAAGTTTTCGTCGCTTGCGATATAAAGTCCCGTCTGCATATAACTTATATTATCGCAGAGTTTTTCGTAATTAGTCTTTGGTTTTTGACATCCTGCAAATGCTAGCGTTAGACAAGTAAGCAATCCGAATGCCGTGATTTTGATAAGCTTTTTCATATATCCTCCAATTATTTTTGATTACTAAATTGTATGTGGAGATAAAATGATATATGTATAATTTAAGCGATTGCGACGCAAGTATTTTGTCGAATTTGCGCGTAAGATAATTGCAAAGAACAAGCAGGGAAGAGAAGATAAAAATAAGCCCGATTTATTCGGGCTTATTTCTATTTATTGGATAATATTATTTATTGTCGTTATCAGCCTTATTCTTTTTGGCGAGTTTTTCCTCTCGCTTTTCGTTCTTTTCGATCATTTTCGTTTCTTTATCGGCAAGTTTTTTCTTTTCTTTTTCAAGCGCTTTTTTCTCTTTCTCGTTTTGTTTGATCTCTTTGATCACGTCGTTGACCATTATAGATTTGCCTTCGCGCCTGCGTTTTTCAATAGATTTCTTGCGCAAAAGATTGCCGAGCGTACCGAATATACCGCCGAAGAATTTAAAAAATCCTCTGAAATATTTCTTGTTGCCCCACATGAGCATACCGTCTACTAGAGACTGATGTATAAGACCGGAGGATATACCTATAAGTCCTCTAAGCGGCATTTCTTCCATACCTTGTTGGAGCATCATCATTGTGGTAATGTCAGCGTTTGGTACTTGGCTTTTTATTATCGAGGGAGCGACTTTGACTATCGCTTTGCCGATAAGACAAACTTTCATTTCGCCTATAGTAGTATTGTAGTCGAAATAGCCGCGTTTACTTGCTTTGTTTTCAGGAATTTCTGCGCCGTATAGATTTTTGAAATCGCTGTCGGATATCTCGCTCAAATGCGCTATGTCATAATAAGCGGGGCAGATAGTTTTGTAATCGGGCGCTTTCTTTTCGTTTTGCTCAAACTTAACGTTTATCTTTCCTTTGAGTCTGATGTCGCGGCTTGACGCTCCTATAAGTATCTCATATTCGCCATTTTGCGCGTACCAATCGTTTATAAGCGTATTATAGAAAGCAAACGAACGGTAGTCGAGAGTATGCGTCACGCGCGCGCTTTCGCCTTTCTTGACAAAAGTTTTTTCAAAACCTTTTAGTTCTTTTATCGCTTTGAATACGATAGGAGCGGGGTCGCTAACGTATAATTGCGAAATCTCGTAGCCGTCCATATCTCCTACGTTCTTGACGGTATACGATACGTTCATACCGTCGATTTTCAAATCGCTGTATTCAAATTTAGTATAGGATAGACCGTAGCCGAACGGGAATAGAACGTTTTTATCAGCAGTATCGTAATAGCGATAGCCTACGAAAATCGATTCTCTGTATTCTACGTTTTTCGGTCCCATAGGGAAGTAGTTTGCGACAATATTGTCTTCGTTCTTGATAGGATACGTTTCCGCAAGTTTTCCGCTGGGATTTACCTTGCCGAAGAGGACGTTGTACAAAGCTTCGCCGCCGGCTTCTCCCGGAAGGTAGGCGTTGACGAGAGTGTTGACTTTGCTAAGCCACGGCATTGTTACCGGCGAACCGCCGAAGAGCACTACGACCGTGTTTGGATTGATCGAAGTCATTACGTCGATCAAATCGCTGTGGCATTTTGGAATATCCATGTGCATTCTGTCATAACTTTCGCTCTCATATTGGTCTGTAAGACCTATGAATAAGAGTACTTGTTTATGACTTTTGGCAACTTGGATTGCTTCTTGCAAAAGTTTTTCGTCAAGTTTGTCGCTGTTTACGTCGTATGCTGGAGCATATTCGTATTTCTTACCGTTGAGTTCCAACGCGTCGAGGAAGTTGACCAATTTATAGGGATTTATTCTTGACGAGCCCGAACCTTGATATCTAAATACCTTTGCCAATTCGCCGATTACGGCAATGCTATCTTCTTTTTCCTCAGCAAGAGGGAGAGTAGATCCTTCATTTTTGAGCAAGACGATAGATTGCTCTGCGATCTCGCGAGCGATCTCGTGAGCTTCTTCATAGTCCGCTTTATATTCAGGTTGGAGATTGGAATAATTCTTTATTACGAAATCAAGCAATCTTTCTACTATTATGTCAAGATCTTTTTCGTTGAGTCTGCCGTCTTTGACCGCTTTTACTATCTGTTTGTCGGTAGTGCCTCCGCAACTCGGCATTTCAAGATCAAGTCCTGCCTTTATAGCTTCGACTCTGTTGTTGAGCGCGTTCCAGTCGCTGACCACTATGCCTTTGAATCCCCATTCGTCTCTCAAAATATCAGTCAAAAGACGTTTGTTATCCGAAAGGTAAGTGCCGTTGAGTTTATTATACGAACACATTACCGTATCAGGTTGCGCCTTTACAGCCTCTTCAAAAGCGGGGAGGTATATTTCTCTCAAAGCTCTTTCGTCTACGACGCTGTTTATCGTCATACGGCGTTTTTCCTGATTGTTGGCGCAGAAGTGTTTGAGAGACGTGCCTACGTCGTTGGACTGTACTCCTTCGATATAACTTCTGCTGAGCTTACCGGCAAGATAAGGATCCTCGGAGAGATATTCAAAGTTTCTTCCGCAAAGCGGACTTCTCTTGATGTTAGTTCCCGGACCGAGAATAACGCTTACGTTTTGATCTAAACATTGCTTGCCAAGCGCGTCGCCCAGTTTGCGAGCGGCGTCAACGCTCCAACTGCTTGCGATATTAACCGCAGGCGGGAAAGCCGTTGCAGGGAAAGACGTCTTCATTCCCAAATTTTCGTCTTCGTCGTTTTCCTTTCTCAATCCGTGAGGACCGTCCGACATCGCTATGCTGGGTACGCCCAATCTTTTGATTGGTTTTGTACTCCAAAAATCATAACCGGAACACAATCCTGCTTTTTCTTCAAGAGTCATTTTAGTGATGAGGGTTTTTATCTCGTCGATCATATGAGACCTCCAAATATTATACGTATATTATTTTAACATACTTATTTGGTTATTTCAAGGCAAAAAAACATCTAATTAAGATTTTGTTAATAAATAAAAAATCACAAAGCATTTTTATTACAATATCAATATTTATAAAATTTTCGGGACAATTAACGGGAATAAACGATATATTATCGGTAAAAATTTGTCGAGAGAGAGGCAATTCGATTGACTTAGTTATTATTATGTTATAAAATATTAAAAAGTTTGGAGGATAATTCAATGGGCAAAATTGCTAAAGAAGGTTTGACTTTCGACGACGTGTTGCTTATACCGCAGTATTCAGAGGTATTGCCGTATCAAGTAGACCTTTCGACAAAACTGTGTGACAACATTACTCTCAACATCCCGCTTCTGAGCGCTTCAATGGATACGGTCACCGAATGTGAACTTGCTATCGCTATGGCGAGAGAGGGCGGTATTGGTATTATTCATAAGAATATGTCTATCGAAGCTCAGGCAGAACAAGTTGATAAAGTTAAGAGAAGCGAAAACGGAGTAATAACAAATCCATTCTCTTTGGGACCCAACAATACGCTCGAAGAAGCCAACAATCTTATGCGCAGATTTAAGATCAGCGGCGTACCCGTTACGATATCGGGTAAGTTGGTGGGAATTATCACAAACAGAGACTTAAGATTTGAAACGGATATGTCTAGACTTATCGGAGAGTGCATGACCAAGCAGGAAAGTCTTGTCACTGCGCCCGTAGGCACGACGCTTGAACAAGCGCAGAAGATACTTGCTGAAAGCCGTATCGAGAAATTGCCGCTTGTCGATAAGCAATTCAATTTGAAAGGTTTGATCACTATCAAAGACATAGAAAAAGCTATCAAATATCCTAACAGCGCAAAGGACAGCGGGGGAAGACTTCTCGCAGGCGCGGCAGTAGGAGTAACGGCTGATATCATTGACAGAGTATCGGCTTTGGTTGAGAGCAAGGTAGATATAATTACTATAGACACAGCGCACGGACATTCCAAGGGCGTGCTTGATTGCGTATCTAAAGTGAAAGCGAAATTCCCGAATCTTCCTATTATTGCCGGCAACGTGGCTACGGCTGAAGGCACTAAGGCGCTTATTGGCAGCGGCGCGGACGTAGTCAAGATAGGTATTGGACCGGGTTCGATATGCACGACGCGTATCATCGCAGGTATAGGCGTTCCGCAAGTCACAGCTGTCATGGACAGCGCAGAACAAGCCGACAAGCTCGGAAAGAGGATCATCGCAGACGGAGGTATTAAATACTCAGGCGACATCGTCAAGGCTTTGGGCGCAGGCGCAAGCGCGGTAATGCTCGGAAGCTTGTTTGCAGGTACTGAAGAGACGCCGGGAGATATTGAAATATTCCAAGGCAGATCCTACAAAGTATATAGAGGTATGGGTTCGCTCTCCGCTATGGCGGCAGGTAGCAAAGACAGATACTTCCAGACCAACGCTAAGAAGCTTGTTCCCGAAGGCGTCGAGGGAAGAGTACCGTACAGAGGTTCGCTTGCTGACGTGGTATTCCAACTTATGGGCGGACTTCGCGCAGGTATGGGCTATTGCGGTATGGAGAATATTGAGAAGTTGCGTAAGCACGCGCAGTTTGTCAAGATATCCAACGCTGCTTTGATCGAGAGCCATCCGCATGATATAAACATTACGAAAGAAGCTCCAAACTATTCGACTAGAGGGTAGCGAGTAAAACGCATATCGGCGCGTATTTTGCTTGGCTGTTGGTTCGACGGATAGAGTACGCTCACCGCTTACTCGTCCTAAAAACAGCAAAAATCACACCAATCTCTGCGTTTTAGGTAAATGTAACTTAATATGGTAAATAAAAAAGTAGACAGCGAATAGCCGTCTATTTTTTTAGTCCTATGAAAGATTGCTTTCTCTATTGACTAAAAAAGTCTAATAAGATAAAATTAAAATAATGATATTGCGCAAACGGAGATCGAGATGAGCGGATTGTTGGACGTCTCAAACAAGACGAAAGAGCAAAATAACAAGTATACGCAAGAATGTAAGGAAATTTACAACAACTTGCAGTTTGCACACGTAAGACGAATTACGCTGTGGTCAAGTTTACTTTATTTGCTTTACGGTTTTTGGGTTGTAATTCTTGCCGCGATAATTTTTTCTGCTATAATCAGTCCTCGTTTGGGATATGAAAGCGACTTGGCAAGTACTCTTTTAAGCATAATTATACCTACCGTATTTTTCTGTATATTGTTGGCGCCTACAATATTTTGCGCCAAGAGTTACAGGAAAAAAGGCAGACAATTTTATTTTCTGAAAAATGATGACGGAGAATTTCAGTTTGGAGTAGAAAATATTGACGGAAGACTCTATCTAAAATATATAGCGGATATCAAGAGACGAAAAGGACTTTCTATTGAAGACGAAAAATGCTCTATATATAATTGGAGCGAGAAAAGCGTACTTTCACAAGGCGTAGGTTTATATCAGTATATCGTCCCGCCTTCGAAAGTTTATCTTTATCGTAACTTTAGAGAGAATGACAGAAGTTTATACAAAAAGAAAACGACAGTAGGGAATAAAGTGTATTATCGTTTTCGTGGTAATTTTGGAGGAGTTATTGGCGCAAGATATGCGCGTTGTATCAAATTAAAAAACGGTATTATTCAATACATAACGACGCAAGAGACTTATGGGAGTAGAAATAGTAAAGGGGTAATTATATTTACTAATTACAAATATTTTTATAATCACGTCAATGATAACAGCGTAAAAATCTATATCCCAAGATACGTACGAGAATATGCAAGCAAACATAAATTTACACTCCCGAGGGAGTGCGATAATATTCTTTACGAAGAGGATTTATCATTTTGAGATAATAAAAAATAGAGAGCGCTCAGCTCTCTATTTTTGTAATATACTGATTTCTTAATATTCAAGACGTTTTGCAAGATAACTATCAAGTTCGTCCAAAGAAACGCGTTCTTGCTGCATACTGTCTCTTTCTCTTACGGTGACGCAATTATCCTCCAAAGTCTCAAAGTCTACGGTAACGCAATAAGGCGTACCGATCTCGTCTTGACGACGGTATCTCTTGCCGATGGACGCGCTTTCGTCATAAGTAGCGGAGTACTTTTTGGAAAGCATTCTGTATATCTCTTCGCTCTTTTCGCCGAGAGCTTTTTTCTGTAAAGGAAGCACGGCGACTTTGTACGGAGCGATAGCGGGGTGGAAATGCATTACCACGCGGCTGTCTCCGCCTTCGAGTTCTTGCTCCTCATAAGCGTTGCACAAAAGCGCAAGCACCATTCTCTCTACGCCGAGCGACGGTTCGATAACGTAAGGAACGTATTTTTCGTTTGTGATAGGATCTGTGTAATCGAGATTTTTACCGCTGACTTTTGCGTGAGCGTTGAGATCGAAATCCGTTCTGTCTGCAATTCCCCAAAGCTCTCCCCAACCAAACGGGAATTTGAATTCAAAGTCCGTCGTAGCGTTGGAGTAGTGGGAAAGTTCCTCGGGATCGTGATCGCGGAGTTTGAGATTTTCCTCTTTGATACCCAAGCCGAGAAGCCAGTTTTTGCAGAATTCTTTCCAATATGCAAACCATTCAAGGTCAGTACCCGGTTTGCAGAAAAATTCAAGTTCCATCTGCTCGAATTCTCTTACGCGGAAAATAAAGTTGCCGGGCGTTATTTCATTTCTAAAAGATTTTCCTATTTGACCTATACCAAAAGGCACTTTCATACGCGTTGTTCGTTGTACGTTAAGGAAGTTTACGAAGATACCTTGCGCCGTTTCCGGACGGAGATATACGGTATTTGCGCTGTCCTCGGTCACGCCTTGGAAAGTCTTGAACATAAGGTTGAACTGTCTTACTCCAGTAAAATCGCATTTTCCGCAGTTAGGGCAGGGAATTGAATTGTCGGCAATGTATTTTTCCATTTTATCGTTGGACCAACCTGCGATCGTAACGTCGAGCTTTTTGCGAGCGATATAGTCTTCTATAAGGTTGTCGGCTCTGTGCCTTGTCTTACAACTCTTACAGTCCATAAGAGGATCGGAAAAACCGCCGACGTGACCGGATGCCACCCATACGTTAGGGTTCATAAGTATAGCGCTGTCAAGACCTGTATTGAGAGTGTTTTCCTGAACGAACTTTTTCCACCAAGCGCGCTTAACGTTGTTTTTGAGTTCTACGCCCAAAGGACCGTAGTCCCAAGTATTAGCCAAACCGCCGTAGATTTCGCTTCCTGCAAAAATAAAACCTCTGCCTTTGCAAAGAGCAACGAGTTTGTCCATAGTCAAATTAGCCATTTTTTCTCCTTGAATACGCGAATTTAACGCGCAAAATGTTTATTCTTTAATAGTTTAATAAATTTGAATATGCTTGTCAAATATATAGTAACATTTTTATTTTTATTTGCTTATTATGAACTAGAAGGAAAGGGCAAAATACGCGACTTTCTTTCAAAAACTATGGAGGAAATTGTAATGACGAACTTTAACGATTGCGGTTGCGCAAGCAACCAATGCTATACCAATGATTGTTCGAACAACAACGGCTGCGGATGCAACTGCTTGTGGCTCATCATCCTTTTGATGTGCTGTGGCTGTTGCGGTGGAAACAGCTGCGGCTCTAATAAGAGCAACGGTTGCGACTGCTGCTGCATTATTCCGGTGATCGTAGCCCTCTGCTGTTGCTGCAAATAATCGGTAAGCATAATCCAAAACAGAACTACATAAGAGAAAAGCGTCCCCAATAGGGGACGTTTTTGATTTTCTATAAATGCAGAGTAAATTGACAAAATCAATTCTCTTTGCTTTCTTCAAGATACTTTTTATACTTCTTTTGATAATTCGTAAAATTTATGATCTCCCATACGGTATCTACGACAAATACTGGGAGAAAGACGTACAGCGTAAATTGCCAATACAAATCGCTGAAAACCGCTACGAAAGAAACCCAGATTATGAACACGATCGAGGTAATGACGCCTTTGAATATTCTGTAAGGAAGCGGCTTTATTGAGAAACTCAACCACCAAGTCAGGAAATTGTACTTTTGCATAGTTTTATCCTAACACGGCGGGGAAGTTTTGTCAATCTAATAAATCGGAGCATATCGCAAAATTTAAATTCATATAATTGAATATGTCGAAGATAAAATGGCTGTGGAGTATATCGATCGCTATGGGCATAGTGCTTATCTATGCCTCGCTTAGTTCTTACTTCATAAAGATCGACGATTGGTTTTCTTCACTTACTTTGCCGGCGATAGCTCTGCCTTCGATAGGTATGACAGTCGCGTGGAGCATAGTTTATATAATCAATATTACCGTTATTGCAAGAACCGTTTATTACAAATATTATCTTTACGTATTGATACCCATATGTATTTTAGGAATTTCCAATATAATTTGGTGTATGTGTTTTTTCACTTTCCACTCGATCTTGGGCGGCTTCGTGGTGCTTTTGTTGCAGACGATCATTTGTGTCGCCATATTTATTATGCTAATGAAAGAAGACTGTATATCGATGATATTTTGGCAAGTCAATCTTGTATGGTATCTTTATTTGCTGTGCCTTATTTCAAGTCTGTTGTTGGGAAAATGAGAAGGGGATTGTACCCGTTTACGCTTAAAAATTTTTATCGATTTACTTGCAATATAAAATATCATTATGTATAATAAAAATGAATAGCGGTACGTATAGACTGTATATTCAAATCCAAATTATTATTTATATTGTTTGGGACTTATGTCCGATAAAAACAAGATGGGTATCCGAAAGGAACTCAAGCGAGGTGTTTTATGAGCAATTCAAGAGTGGCAGACAACCCACGTTCACGCAGATCCAAGAATCTGGCAATCTTAGCGCTTATGCTTGCGCTGACGATCTTCTTTTGTTTTCAGCCGATACCTATACCCGGCGGCGTAACGCTTGCGTTTATGATCTTACCTTTACTTATCATAGCGCAGGGATACGATTTCAAGATGACGATAATACTCGCTGTGCTTATGGCGACGATCAATCAGATAGCTTGGTATACGACGAAAGCGGCAGGACCGATGGCGCCGATATGGCAAAATCCTATAGTGTGTATGATACCAAGGATATTGATAGGCGTAGCTAGTTATTTCATGGGATACGGGCTTAGAAAAGCGTTTTTGCATCCCAAGTACAGAATAGATGAGGATGGGACGCGACATCTAATCAACGGCGCGCAGATATATGCGAAAGACAGTGTGATAAGCGGAGCAAGCACGGCAGTAGGCGTAGTCGTAAATACGTTTTTCTGCGGTCTATTCACCGTTTTGCTTTACAACGGCAAAATTCTTTCCAGCGGAACGAAGATAAGCATAGAATATATACTTACTTGGTTTGGAATAAACTTTTTGATAGAAGTGATATCTTTTACGGTTATCGTACCACCTATCATCCTTGCTCTTCGCAAGGCGAGATTAGTTCCTCAACCGGTTATGGGAAAAGAGATAGTGATATCAGACGAAAGCCAAGAAAGCAAAGAGGAATTAATATAAAACGAATAAAACCGAGCTCTTTTTAATAGGGCGAATGGGAGATAAATATGATACTTGTGATTGACGTAGGCAATACCAATATCAAAATTGGCGTATTTGAGAATGATTCGCTGATTTATTCTTGGCGATTATCAGTAAAAGTCGTCAGGACGGCAGACGAGATAGGAATTGTGCTTGCAGGACTTTTCGGCTCGGCTAATATAGATATGAAGAGCTTTGACGGCATAATAATGTCGTCGGTTCAGCCTTCGCTCAATTATACGATGGAGCATGCTTGCGAATACTATTTAGGCAAAAAACCTATGATGGTAGGCGTGGGAATAAAGACGGGACTCAACATAAAGTACAGCAATCCACAGGAAGTCGGCGCGGACAGAATAGTCAACAGCGTTGCGGCTTACAGACTGTACGGCGGACCTTGCATTGTAGTGGATTTTGGTACGGCGACGACGTTCAACGTGGTATCCGAAAAAGGCGCGTTTATGGGCGGTTGCATAGCGCCGGGTATTATTACGGCTCTTGAAGGACTTGTCAACAACACCGCAAAACTTCCAAGGGTAGAGATCGTCAAGCCTGACAGCATAATCGCAAAAAACACTGTCGCCGGGTTGCAAGCCGGTATGACCTATGGATATACCGGACTCGTTAAGTATATAATACAGAAACTTAAAGAGGAGAGCGGATGCGAAAATATGAAAGTCATAGCGACGGGCGGACTTAGCGAAATCGTCCTCAACGTTGACAATGATAAGATCATAGACATCGTTGATAGATCTCTTACTTTGAAAGGACTTAAACTCATTTACGATTTAAACGCTTAAAAAACAGTTGCATCATTGACGTAGAGATAAATATATTATATAATCAATTAAAAATAAAGCTATGGCTTAACGGTTAATAGAAAATGAAAAGTGTCAAAGTAAAAGTAACTATTTTATTGGTATTAATGTTGGTATTTATCGTTTTGGGCGGAGTGTGTTTTGCATTCCCCAACGGTTTTTCGTCGTTGAAAGCGGGCGTCAAGGTAGTAGAGGACTTCCAAGTCGTCAATAAAAACGGGGATCACTCTTTTACAGGAATTATCAAGAATACGGGGAATAAGACTGTCGAGATAGTTGAGTTGGCGCTCTTTTGCGAACCTACCAACCAAAATACGGGAACGGTAAAAGTTGTGGTAAATAAAAACACTATCGTGCTTCAACCTGATGAGTCTTACGATTTATCGTCAGAAGGCGTTCAGTTCCATACCAACAAATCGGCGTTATACAAAATAGATAAGGCAACGGCGAAGACTTCTGCCGGTGTACTTGCTACGGTTTATCAAAGTGAACTTTCCAGCGAGATAGTATTGATAATTTTATTATGTTTTCTTGTCGCGTTGATATTAGCTATGTGCGCAATGTTCCAGCAAGGTTTGGAGTGGCGGAGCAAAAATCGAATTGAAATGGCTCAAAAAGCTCTTAAAGAAAATCCGAATGCGATATTTCTTCTCGGAGCGCTATGCGAAAAAGAATCGCGCGGTTCTATCAAGAGCATATTGTCCGTATTCGGGGGAATTTTTCGCGCGCTTTTATTCGGAGTGCGAATTTACACAAAGTTTTCCAACGCAACGGTAATGGATATGTTTTTGACTGACGACGGCTTGTATTGCGGAGCGGGAGACGAAAGAAAAATTGATATTTCCAATATGGATTTTATTAGTAGATACGACGTTGAACTCGTCAAGATATCAGGAGATAGAACCAACGTCGTATTGGATTTGTGCAACGGTAATTATATCGCATTCGACATCAAAGCTTCGGGTATTTCCAAGGAAAGTCTAATGTCTATTCTTGACCGAGTATTCAACGGGCGAGAGAAGGCGCAAGATGAGTCGAATTCTTGTGAAAAAGTCAGAGAAGAGTCGTTCAATTGAGGACGAAAATTGGAAAATTTTTGAAAAAATAATTTTGTGTTCGTTTCACTTGACGAAGTCAGTATGAATAATTATATAATATATACGATAAATTACGAAGCGTAAGCTTCGAAAAAACAGAGGTAAAAGGATAAAATGGCAAACTTATTGAATTTATTGGGCATCAATCTTAGTTTAAGCTCAACCGAAATGGTTTCATTGCTTTTGATTTGGGTAGTAGCGGTGTTGTTGATTCAAACGATACTTATCGGCGTATTAATCAAAAAGAGCAAGAATAGCAAAAACAGCGCAGCATTAGAACAAAAGTTGGATCAAGTTATTGAATCGCAACAAGCAGTAAAAGAAGAACTTAAAGAGCAGATTAACGAAAAAGAGCAATCTATTGAAAAAATCTTGCAAGAACAAAAAGAAGCAATATCTGCTCAAAAAGAAGTCGCTAAGGAAGCAGTGGAGACTCCGACCGTTATTCAACAAGTCGTTTCCGTGGATAACATTGAAGAATTGTTGGTAGAGATTAGAGATTTAATAAGCGAAATACAAGTAGTGGAAAGACCTTTCGAAGAAGCTATTGAAGAAGAGCAACCTGTTGTTGAAGAAGAAATAGAGGAAGAAGAGGCTGTCGAAGAGGAAGAGATTACGGAAGAAGCCGCATCCGCCGCTGTCGCAGAAGAAATCGTTGAAGACGAAATCGAAGAAGATGAAGTAGAAGACGAGGACGACGAGGAAGAAGAGTTTGACGAAGAAGACGACGAGGATGAGGAAGAAGAGGAAGACGACGAAGAGGATGAACTTGGAGAAATAGAGATCGGCGGAAAGGCATTGAGACCTAAATACGCTTATCCCGTAAGAATAAAACTCGTAAGCGATAAAGTAAAAGGTTTCTATACTCAAATCAAGAACGAATTCCTCTCTTACGGAATTAAGAGCAGAATAAGCAAGACCAAAGAAAACTTTAATCACTCGCGCGATAACGTTGCAAGATTTGTCGTCAGAGGAAAGACGTTGAAACTTTACATAGCTCTTGACCCGACGACGCTCGATCACGCTTATTTCCACCACAAAGACGTAAGCGAGAAAAAGACTTACGCAGAGATCCCGACCGTTATGCCTATCAAATCGAGATTGGCAATGAATAAGGCAAAAGAACTTATCGCAATGCTTGCAGAGAATTTGGGACTTGTCAAGAAGCGCAGATTCCAAGACAAAGATTTCAGCTCCGATCTGTCTGCCGAAGGCTTGACTTACGTTGAGAAAAAAGGCTTTGGATATCTTAAGAAGAACAGTATTGCGCTCGAAGACGTAGATCAAATGCCTGAAGAGTTGGCGGAACGTTTTACTCAATCAAGCGAAGCGACAAACAAGATCAATAGATTTATCAGAACGAGAGTAGCGCTCGACGCGTTGGCGGAGAAGTTCCAAGACGGCGAGACTGTTACTATCGAGGCTGTAAGATCTCGCGGTATCGGCGCGTCCAATGCAAACTATTTGATAGTCGAAGACGGCAGCGTACTTG